>NZ_VLJQ01000062.1:0-57167 GCF_007829375.1 Nocardioides sp. J9
CGGCGACGAGGCGTTCGAGCTGCTTCCAGCCGACGTCGTCGACGGCGGCGTCGAGCTGGCGGTCCACGAACTCGGCCGCCTCGGGACAGAGGGGGTGGGTGAGGTCGGCGATGCGCTGGGCCTTCCACGTGTCCACCCGCCCGGCGACGACGGCCTTGTAGAGGCGGGGCAGTCGCCAGGCGCACTCGATCACCTGGCCGACGTAGGCACGACCGCCGACGGGTGAGCGGCCGAGGACGGCGATGAGCTCCATCAACGCGAACTCGGACACGAGGGGTGCACCGGGGCCAGCGATGGGCACGCCGGTGTCGACGACCCCGTCGAGCAACGTGGCCGCACCTTCAGGGGAGTCGAGGACGTTCTGGTCGGCCCAGGCGACGATCGCGGTCCACTCGTCGATCCAGAGGTTCTTGCGGGCGTCGACTCGTGAGCGGATCTCGCCGAGGAGCTCGGGGACGGAACGGCCGTCATACTGGCCGATCGATGTGTTGGTTCCGAGATCCATGACTGGATTCTTCCAGAGACCACCGACACTTTGATTGGCCGGAAACCCGCCTGTGGACTGGGGATTCTCCCGATTCTCCATCCACAGTCCGCCTTGGAGGCCCGGTGGTTTCGAGGCTCCTCGCTGGCGCTCGTCGCACCTCAACCACCGGGAGCTAGCCACTCCGCCTACGGAACCGCGAGCCGACAGGCGGACCCGACCACCTCCCCAGTCCTCTCGTCGCTGCCTTTCGCAGCTGTACCGGCTACGTCACCGCAGCCCGGCGGGGACCAACCACGCCCTACCTACGCAACCGCAAGCCGATAGCCGGACCCAGCCGACCGCCGTACGCCCTCGTCGCCGCCCGTCTGCACCGCCTCTACGCCTCCCTGGCCGCAGCAGCAGCCCGCTCGACCCACCTCGGCACGTCGCCGTACCGCTGCGGCGGGACGAGCTCGCCGGCGGCGGAGCACTCGACCAGCTGGGTCATGCGGCGGTCGCGGGTGGACTCCTGCTTGGCACTGAGCACCCAGTTGGTGCAGAAGCGGCGGTAGGTGCGGGTGGCCTCGCCCCAGAAGGCGGTGGCGGCGGGGGAGGCGGCGAGCTGGGCGGCGTAGGGGTCGGGCAGGACGAGCTCGCCGTCGACCTCGTGCGTGTACGGCGCCGGGGTCGGTCGACGGGCCTCCCAGATCGCGAGGCCGCTGGGCTGCATGCGGCCCTCGGCGCGCAGCTTCTCGACGAGGTCGAGGTTGACCTGGCTCCAGTTGCTGGTCTTCTTGCGCGGCGTCCAGCGCTGGCGCCTGGAGTCCTCGTCGATGCGTTGCGCGACGGAGTCGATCCAGCCCCAGCACAGGGCTTCGGGGACGGCCTCGGCCCAGGTGAGGCCGCGGTCGGGGACGTGCTTCTTGTGCAGCCCCATCCACAGCTCGGTGGCCGTGTCGTGGTTGCGGGCGAGCCACGCGCCGAACTCCGCGGCGTCCGTGAAGAAGCGGGCCGGTCGCTCCGCCGTGCCGCCCATCCGTCCGGGCTCGTCGTCCTTCGCCATGCACCCCAGCCTGCCACCGGGCGCCGACACCGGCCGGGCGACAGGGATGATGGGCCGCATGCCCACGCCCACAGTCGCCATCGGTGCGCTCGGCGGCACCATCGCCTCGACGTCCAGCACCGCGGCCGGGGGCGAGGTCGTCCCGACGCTGACGGCGGAGCTGCTGGTGGCGGCGGTGCCGGGCCTCGACGCGGTCGCGTCGATCGAGGCCGAGACCCTTGCCCGGCTGCCCAGCCCGTCCCTCGACGAGCCGACGATCGTGCGCACCCTGCGCTGGGCGCAGCGCGCGGTCGACGCGGGGGCGCGGGGCGTGGTGGTCACGCAGGGCACCGACACCCTCGAGGAGTCGGCCTACCTGCTCGACCTGTTCTGGGACCGCCCGGAGCCACTCGTGGTCACCGGAGCGATGCGCTCCGCGGAGGCCCCCGGTGCCGACGGGCCCGCCAACATCCTCACCGCGGTCCGCTGTGCCGTGGCGCCCGCTTCCCGTGAGCGCGGCGTGCTCGTCGCGTTCGGCGACGAGGTGCACGAGGCGCGGTGGGTGGCGAAGACCGACTCGGTGTCGGCGGGGGCCTTCCGCTCGCCGGCGTTCGGACCGGCTGGCCGCTGCGTCGAGGGCGAGGTCGTGTACGGCGCCCCGCCGCACCGCGTCGCACCGCTGGACCTGCCGGCCGACGAGCGTGACCTACGGGTGCCGCTGCTGGCGACCTGGCTGGGTGACGACGGGTTCGTCCTCGACGCGATCCGTCCCGACGAGGTGGCTGGTGTGGTCGTCGCGGGGTTCGGGGCCGGGCACGTGTCGGCGGCGATGGCCGAGGCGGTCGGTCGGATGGCTGCCCACGTGCCGGTGGTCTTCGCGACGCGCACCGGCTCCGGCCCGACGGGGCGCGCGATGTACGGCTACCCGGGCGCGGAGATCGACCTCGTGGCGCGTGGCGCGGTCGGGGCCGGCTGGTTGTCGCCGGTGAAGGCGCGGCTGCTGCTGTGGGCGCTCGCGCTGCGCGGTCCGGTGGACCGTGACCTCCTCGCTGCCGAGCTCGCGGTGCGCGGCACCCCCTGATCCCGGCCCGACCCATCGGTCGGACGCCGGCTCAGGCCAGGTCCGACGTCGAGTCCGGCGGCCGCTTCGGCAGCACGTTCTCGACGTAGTCCTGCGCGGCGTCGTAGATGTCGACCTCGTGGCTGGCCTCCTCCGACATCGCCCACCGGTGCTCCATCACCTCGGCGAACAGCTGGGGTGAGGCGATCCGCCCCCGCAGCTCGTCGGGCACCAGGGAGACGATCGGCGTGTAGACGGTCGAGAGCCAGCGCCGTGCCACGACGGCGCGGTCCTCGTCCTCGTAGCCGAAGTGCGCGGTGAACGCCGCGAGGTCGTTGAGCAGTGCGCGGGCCTGCTTGTTCTCGGCCCGGATCCCGGTCAGGTCGTGCAGCTCGCGCCGGTGGTGGCCCGCCTCGACGACCTTCGGCTGGATCCGGACCCGGTCCGACTCCGCCTGCACGTCGAGCTCGTCGACGTCGAAGCCGAGGTCGTTGAGCCGCGCGATCCGCTGCTCGACCCGGGACCACTCGTCGGTGCCGAACTCCTCGGCGGCGGTGAGCTCCTCCCACAGCGAGTGGTACTGCTCGCCCAGGTGCGCGACCACGCCCATGGCGTCGACCTCGACGTCGGTGTCACCGCTGGCCTGCAGGTCCATCAGCTCGGCGAAGATGTTCTCGCAGCCGACCGTGACGTCGTGCTCGCGCATCGCGTCGGAGACCTTGTCGCGCAGCTCGCCGGTCTCGGCGTCGACGAGGAAGGCCGTGAAGCCCCCGGCGGAGCGGCGGAAGAGCGCGTTCGACAGCGACACGTCACCCCAGAAGAAGCCGGCCAGGTGGAGCCGGACCAGCAGCACGACGAGCGCGTCGACCAGGCCGTGCACCTGCTCCGGGCGCAGACCGTGCTGGAAGACGGTGCGATAGGGGAGCGAGTAGTGCAGGTGCTCGGTCAGCAGCGCGGCGGGCAGCGGGTTCCCGTCGAGGTCGGTGCGGCCGGTGACCACGCCGCGCGGCTTGACGCACGGCTGGTCCATCCGCTGCAGCTCGCGGAGCAGGTTGTACTCCCGCAGCGCGATCGCCTCCTCGGTCTCCTTCACCGCGAGGAACTGCCGGTTCACCTGCACCACCCGCACGACGTGCCGGGACAGGCCGAGGGGCAGCGGCACGACGTACCAGTCGTCCCACTCGGCCAGCGGGCGCGACCACGGGAGCTGGAAGAGCGCCGGGTCGGTACGCGCGGCGACGACGTGGAGCGCCATGGCGGAAACCTACGACGTCTGCAATCCGTCGTCACGGGCACTTGGCTCTCGCGGACTCCTGAAAGGACGACTGTGGACAAGTCAACCGTGGACAAGACACCCGTTCCTGCGGTAGACCGTGTGACGCGGGCCACACTCTTGGAGGGGTGATCTGGACGATGAAGTCGAGATGGGGAAGGCCACGACGCGTGGCGGCCGCGGCCGTCACAGGTGTCCTGGCCAGCGCCGCGCTAGCGGCATGCGGGGGGTCCGACAAACCGGTCCTCAACTGGTACGTCAACCCGGACGGCGTGCCGATCTTCGAGAAGTACGCCGAGCAGTGCAGCACGGACGACTACGACATCGAGGTCCAGCAGCTGCCCAACTCGGCGACCGACCAGCGCACGCAGCTGGCCCGTCGCCTGGCGGCCAAGGACTCCTCGACCGACCTGATGAACCTCGACCCCGTGTTCGTGGCCGAGTTCGCGAACGCAGGCTGGTTGAAGGAGGTCACCGGCTCGATCGCCGACGACGTGACCCAGAGCGTCGAGGGTGAGGGCAAGTACCTCTCCGGGGCCGCGGAGACGGTGACCTGGGACGACAAGGTCTACGCGATCCCGCTGTGGGCCAACACGCAGGTGCTCTGGTACCGCAAGTCCCTCGCCGAGGCAGCGGGCCTCGACATGACCAAGCCGGTCACGTGGGACCAGGTCATCGACGCGGCCGCCTCCGAGGGCGGCACCGTCGGCGTGCAGGCGAACAAGTACGAGGGCTACGTCGTCTGGATCAACGCGATGATCCAGGGCGCCGGCGGCAACATCGTCACCGACACCGAGGCCGGGCGCGACGCCACGGTGGAGGTCGACAGCGACGCCGGCCGCAAGGTCGCCGAGATCATCCAGAAGCTCGCCGACTCGACCGCCGCGCAGCCGGACCTGACCGTCTCCAACGAGGGCACCAGCCTGGGCCAGATGTTCCCGGAGGGTGGGCCTGGCGAGTTCATGGTCAACTGGACGTTCGTCTACAAGAACTACGAGCCCGGTGACGGCAAGCCGACCACCGAGGAGCAGTTCAAGGACCTCGGCTGGGCGCGCTACCCGGCCTCCGTGGAGGGCGAGCCGTCCAAGCCCCCGGTCGGCGGCATCGACATCGGGGTCGGCGCCTACACCGAGAACACCGACTGGGCGTTCGAGGCGGCCGAGTGCATCACCTCGGTCGAGGCGCAGGTCGACCTCGCGCTCGAGGGGGGCCTGATGCCGTCGACCAACGCGGCGTACGACGAGGTGGCGGCCAGCGGCCAGTACCCCGAGGACCTCATCGAGCTGTTCCGCACCAGCGTCGACGAGGGCGGGCCCCGGCCCAAGAGCGCCTTCTACTCGATGATCTCCAACGCGCTCCAGTCGCGGTGGCACTCACCGAACTCCGTGAACCCCAAGAGCACTCCTGAGGAGTCCGCGAAGTTCCTGAAGGACGTCCTGGAAGGGAAGGCGCTGCTATGAGTGCCGTCACCGCTCCCGCACCCGGCAAGGCGGGCAAGGCAGCCGTGAGCGACCGCGCGAAGGCGGAGACGCGGCTGGGGCAGAAGCTGGTCGCCCCGGCGATCATCCTGATGCTGCTCGTCACCGCGTTCCCGATGCTGCGGGCGATCTACCTGTCCGTCTTCGACTACGCGCTGACCGCCCCGGACGACCGGAACTTCATCGGCCTCAACAACTACCTCACCGCGCTGAGCGACCCGCTCTTCTGGAAGACCACCGCGATCACGGTGCTCTACATGGTCGTCACCGTCGCGGTCGAGCTGGTCATCGGCTTCATCTTCGCGATGGTGATGCACCGGGTGATCTTCGCCCGGGGCGTCATCCGGACCTCGATCCTGGTGCCCTACGGCATCATCACCGTCGTCTCCGGCTTCGCCTGGCAGTTCGCGTTCTCCTACCAGAACGGCTTCGTCAACGGCTGGCTGCCGTTCATCGGTGACGACTTCAACTGGTTCGGCGAGTCGACGCCGGCGATCATCGCGATCATGGTCTCCGAGATCTGGAAGACCACCCCGTTCATGTCGTTGCTGCTGCTCGCCGGGCTCGCCCAGGTGAGCGAGGACATGATCGAGGCCGCGAAGGTCGACGGCGCCACCTGGTGGCAACGGTTGACCAGGGTGATCCTGCCGAACATGCGGGCGGCGATCATGGTCGCCGTCCTGTTCCGGGCGCTCGACGCCTACCGGATCTTCGACAACATCTTCGTGATGACCTTCGGCGCCCAGAACACGGAGTCGATCAGCTTCCTGACCTACCGGCAGACGATCGAGCAATTCCAGCTGGGGATGGGTTCAGCCCTCTCGGTGCTGCTCTTCCTCTCGGTGCTCCTGGTGGCCTTCCTGATCGTCAAGCTCTTCCGCGTCGACCTGGCGCAGGCACGGCAGGAGTCCTGACATGAAGAACCGCATCGGAACCATCATCGGTTGCCTGCTGATCCTCGTCTGGTGCCTGCTGCCGGTCGTCTGGATCATCTCGCTGTCCTTCAAGTCGGAGGCCGCGATCACCAACGGCAGCCCCGGCTTCTTCCCGTCCGACGGCGGCGGCGCCGGCTGGGCGAACTACCAGGCGGTCTGGGACAACGAGCAGTTCCGCCGGGCGATCCTCAACTCGATCGGGATCAGCCTCATCGCGACCCTGCTGTCGGTCATCGTGGCCACGCTGGCGGCGTACGCCATCGCCCGCCTCGAGTTCCGCGGCAAGAAGCTCGTCCTGACCGTCTCGCTGGCCATCGCGATGTTCCCGGTGGTATCGCTGGTCGGGCCGCTGTTCGACATGTGGCGGGCGGTGGGGCTCTACGACACCTGGCCGGGCCTGATCATCCCGTACATGTCGTTCACGCTGCCGCTGGCGATCTGGACGCTCTCCGCGTTCTTCCGCGAGATCCCGTGGGAGATGGAGCAGGCGGCGCAGGTCGACGGGGCGACGTCGTGGCAGGCGTTCCGCAAGGTGATCGTCCCGCTCGCGGCGCCCGGTGTGTTCACCGCCGCGATCCTGACCTTCTTCTTCGCGTGGAACGACTTCGTCTTCGGCATCACGCTCACGTCCACCGAGAACGCCCGACCGATCCCGGCGTCGCTGTCGTTCTTCGTCGGCGCCGACCCGTTCAACCGGCCGGCGTCCCTGCTGGCCGCGGGAGCGGTCATCGCGACCATTCCGATCATCGTCATCGTCCTGATTTTCCAGCGCAAGATCGTCGCCGGCCTCACCTCCGGCGCGGTGAAGGGGTAGGGGTCCTGTCATGGCAGCCATCACGATGAACAACATCGTCAAGAAGTACGGCGACGGCTTCCCTGCCGTGAACGACGTCTCGATCGACGTCGCCGACGGGGAGTTCATGATCCTCGTCGGGCCTTCCGGGTGCGGGAAGTCGACGCTGCTGCGGATGATCGTCGGCCTGGAGGACATCACCTCCGGCGACATGATCATCGGCGACCGCCGCGTCAACGACCTCGCCCCGCGCGAGCGCAACCTGGCGATGGTGTTCCAGAACTACGCGCTCTACCCGCACCTGACCGTCTACGAGAACATCGCCTTCCCGCTGCGCCTGGCCAAGACCCCCGACGAGGAGGTCGACAAGCTGGTCCGCGACGCGGCGGAGACGCTGGAGCTCAACGAGCACCTCGAGCGCAAGCCCGGCAACCTGTCGGGTGGCCAGCGCCAGCGCGTCGCGATGGGTCGGGCGATCGTCCGGCAGGCCGACGCCTTCCTCTTCGACGAGCCGCTGTCGAACCTCGATGCCAAGCTGCGCGGGCAGATGCGCACGGAGATCGCGCGGCTGCAGAAGCGCCTGGGCATCACCACCGTCTACGTCACGCACGACCAGACGGAGGCGATGACGCTCGGTGACCGCGTCGCGGTCCTCAAGCGCGGCGTGCTGCAACAGCTGGCCACCCCGCGGGAGCTCTACGAGAACCCGGGCAACCTCTTCGTCGCCGGCTTCATCGGCTCCCCGCCGATGAACTTCCTGCCCGCGACCGTCGAGGGGAGCTCGGTGAAGCTGCCGTTCGGCTCGGTCGAGATCCCGGCGGAGAAGGCCGAGCGCGCCAGCGGCAAGGGCCTGCTCATCGCCGGCATCCGCCCGGAGCACTTCGAGGACGCGTCGCTGGCCTCCGCCGACAACCGGTCGGGCTCGACGTTCACCGCCGCGGTCGACGCCGTGGAGTGGCTGGGCAACGAGACCTACGCCTACATCCCGTTCGAGGCGCCGCCCGAGGTCGCCGAGCAGCTCAAGCAGCTCGAGAAGGACCTCGACGGCGAGGCGATGCGCACCCAGCTCGTCGTCTCCCTCGACGGCGCGAGCCGGATCAAGGAGGGCGAGGAGGCCGAGATCTGGGTCGACGGCCGCCGCATCCACCTCTTCGACCCGTCGACCGGCGAGAACCTCACCGTCGACCACGAGAACGCCGGCCGCATCGGCGGCGCCGCGCAGCAGACGCCCGCCTGAGCAGCCGTCCGCCTGACCGAGCGCCGGCCGCGCCTCAGGAGGCGCGGTCGGCGTTCCGGCGGATCTCGCGGGTGAGGGTCGCGAAGAGCGGTTCCGGCAGGTCGTGGCCCCAGCCGTCGACGTAGACGACGCGCGCGCCGGGGACCGCGGCCGCGGTGGCGCGGCCGCCCGAGACGTGCACCATCTTGTCGGCCAGGCCGTGCATGACCAGGGTCGGCACGGTGAGCCGGCCGAGGGCGGCGGTGCGGTCCGGCTGGGTGAGCACGGCCATCATCTGGCGCAGCACGCCGGCCTCGTCGATGCCGCGGTCGTAGGTGTCGCCGGCCCGCTCGCGCAGCTCCTGCTCGTCGCTGGGGAAGCCGGGGGAGCCGATGATCCGCCACACCATCAGGCTGCGGCGGATGTAGGCCTCGCGGTCCGGGCCGCGCGGGGCGAGGAGCGTCGGGATGAGGGTCGGGCTCTGCCAGCCGACGGCGCGCCGGCCCGTGCTGGACATGATGCTGCCGAGGCTGCGCACCCGCTCCGGCGCCTCGAGCGCCATCGTCTGCGCGATCATGCCGCCCATCGAGATCCCCGCGACGTGCGCCGCCGGGAGCCCGAGGTGGTCGAGGAGGCCGAAGGCGTCACCGGCCAGGTCGCCGATGGAGTACGGCGCGCGCACCCGGCTCCGGCCACCCGCGAACGCGCGCACGAGGTGTCGCGTCGTCACCCGTCCGGACATCCGCGTCGAGCGGCCGGTGTCGCGGTTGTCGTAGCGGATGACGTGGAAGCCGGACGCCGCCAGCGAGCGGCACAGGTCCTCGGGCCACCAGGTCATCGGCCCGCCCAGGCCCATCACCAGCAGCAACGGCTCGTCGTCGGGGTCGCCGAACGTCTGGTAGCAGATCTCGACGCCCGAGGTCAGCGGGGCGAGCAGCTCTGCCGAGGTGGTCACTTCGGACCATTCCGTGCCGTCCTGTCGCATCGACATGCCATGAGTGTGCCAAGTCCCGTGTAGTAGCCACGTCAACCGGGTAACTTCTGTGATGTGAACAACACGTTGGCGCCCTGGCTCCTGCCGGACGGCTACGGCCGCCCCGCACTGGCCGCGCTCCTGCGCGAGGGCAGTCTGGTGACCGAAGCCGGTCGTTTCGCCGTGCGACGCGGCGCGAGCATCCGGGTCCGCCGCAGCACGCCGTACGCCGCCCGGGCCGCTGCCCGGGCCGCCGAGCCCGTGCTCCTCATCCCCGGCTTCCTCGCCGGGGACTGGACGCTCAAGGCCATGGCCGCCGAGCTCCGCGGGCGCGGGTTCCGCACCTACCGCTCGCACATCCTCGCCAACATCGGGTGCACGATGACCTCGGCGCTCGCGCTGGAGGCGCGGATCGAGCAGATCGCCGAGCGCCGCGACTCGCGGGTCCAGCTGGTCGGGCACAGCCTCGGCGGCATGATCTCCCGCGGGCTGGCCGTGCGCCGCCCGGACCTGGTCTCCGGCATCGTCACGATGGGCAGCCCGATGCGGGCGCCGGCAGCGCACCACGCGGTGCTCACCCGCGGCGTCCGCGTGCTCAACCGGCTCTCCGACGCCGGCCTCACCGCCCTGATGTCGACCGACTGCGTCGCGGGTGAGTGCGCCCACCTGTCGTTCTCCGAGTCGCAGGAGCCGCTGCGGCCCGAGGTGCAGATGACCAACATCTACTCCCGTCGCGACGGCATCGTCGACTGGCGGGCGTGCACGGACCCGCAGGGCGAGGCCGTCGAGGTGCGGGCCTCCCACATCGGCATGGCGGTCGACCCGCGGGTCATCGACGAGGTCACCTCGGCGCTGCTGCGCCAGAGCGACTCCGTCGCGGCGTCGCTGAGCGTGGTCGAGACGGCCTAGGCGAGATTCCGCGAAACCGGGACGGGCTGCTCCTGCCCGTGCCATGGTCGCTGCGTTCGTCGGCGTCCATGGGGAGGAGGCGGCTGTGCTCCTGCGCGCGTTCCTGGCGTCGGTGCTGGCACTCGGCGTGCTCGGTGCTGCCCCGACCGTGGCGCAGCCCGCCGCCCCTCTGCGCGTGATGGTGGTCGGTGACTCGATCTCGCAGGGCTTCGGCGGCGACGCCACGTGGCGGTACTGGTTCTGGCGAGAGGCGTCGCGCCAGGGCAGGGCGATCGACCTCGTCGGCCCCCGGCGCGGCTTCCGGGTCGGCTACGGCACCAGGTACGAGTCGCCAGGCCTCCGCTTCGACGCCGACCACGCCGCGTGGGGCGGCTCGACGGTCAACTTCCACCTCGGGGTGATCGACGGGCTGATGGACGACTACTCGCCGGACGTGGTGGTGGTCCAGCTCGGGGTCAACGACGCACTGCGAGGCGTCTCCGGGCGGACCATCGCCGGCGAGGTCCAGGCGTTGGTCCGCAAGATCCTGTCCGCTTCCTTCCGTACGCGCGTCGTGCTGGCCGAGGTCCCGCTCCACCCCACCCGGGCGGACACTGCCGAGGCGGCAGCAGACGCGAACGGGTGGCTGGTCGCGCTCTACCGCTGGAACCCGCGGGTCACGGTCGCACGCAACGTGAGCGACGAGCGGGTGCCCTGGCGAGCGGCGAACTTCACCTTCGACGGCCTGCACCCCAACGCCACCGGCCAGACATTGATCGCGCAGCGGTTCGCCGAGGCATTCCACGGGGCCGGGTACCTGCCGGACAGCCCTGCGATCTACCGTTCGCGGACGTGGAACCCCCGGGTGGTGCCGCGGGTCAGGCAGTCGCGGGGAGTGGTCACCTTCGACTGGTCGAAGGCCGCGACCGAGGTCCGGATGGCCTCCGTACGGGTGAGCATCCGCCGTGCCGGATCGACGACCTGGCGCAGCACGCCGTGGTTCCGCGTCAAGCAGCACCGGGCGACCCGCCGGCTCGCCAAGGGCACGTACGCCGTGCGGCTGGTCCCGCGCCGCGGGACGATGGTCGCGCGGCCGGGCCCCCTGTCGTGGTCCGCGTGCGCTGAGCGTCAGTCGAAGTCGATCGAGCTGAAGCCGCGCAGCTTCGAGAGCTGGTGCTCGGAGGTGATCGTGCGGATCGTGCCGCTGCGCGAGCGCATGACCAGCGACTGGGTGACCGCGCCGCCGCCGCGGTAGCGCACGCCGCGGACCAGCTCGCCGTCGGTGATGCCGGTGGCGACGAAGAAGCAGTCGTCACCGGTGACCAGGGTGTCGGTGGTCAGCACGTGGTCGGGGTCGAGGTTGTGGCCGGCGTCGATGGCGCGCTGGCGCTCCTCGTCGTCGGTCGGCCACAGCCGGCCCTGGATGGTGCCACCCATGGCCTTCATCGCGCAGGCCGCGATGATGCCCTCCGGGGTGCCGCCGATGCCCATCAGCAGGTCGATGCCGGTGTCCGGGCGCGCCGCCATGATTGCGCCGGCGACGTCGCCGTCGGTGATGAACTTGATCCGGGCGCCGGTCGCGCGGATCTCCTCGACCAGCTTGTCGTGGCGGGGGCGGTCGAGCAGCACGACGGTGACGTCGGAGGTGTTGGAGCCCTTGGCCTTGGCGACCTGGTGGATGTTCTCCGCGACGGGGTAGCGGATGTCGACGACGTCGGCCGCCTCCGGGCCGGTCACCAGCTTCTCCATGTAGAAGACGGCGGACGGGTCGTACATGCTGCCCCGCGGCGCGACGGCGAGCACCGCGACGGCGTTCGCCATGCCCTTGGCCGTCAGCGTGGTGCCGTCGATCGGGTCGACCGCGACGTCGCACTCCGGGCCGGTGCCGTCGCCGACCTGCTCGCCGTTGTAGAGCATCGGGGCGTTGTCCTTCTCGCCCTCGCCGATGACGACGGTGCCGTTCATGCTGACCGTCGAGATCATCACGCGCATGGCCTGCACGGCCACGCCGTCGGCGCCGTTCTTGTCGCCCCGGCCGACCCAGCGGCCCGCTGCCATGGCCGCGGCCTCGGTGACGCGCACCAGCTCGAGGGCGAGGTTGCGGTCGGGGGCGGGCGGCTCCACGGCGAGGGCGTTCATGGGGCGAACCTTATCGGTCCGGGCCCGCCCCACGGGAGTCAGCCGACGCCCGGCGGACAGCCCGGCGGACGGGTCAGCGGGCGTAGAGGTCGACCTCGGTGGCCTTCACGACGAAGCTGACCTCCTGCCCGGGCGCGAGCCCGAGCTCGGCGACCGCCGACACCGTGACGTCGGCAGCCAGCTCGCCGGCGCGGACCCGGACGACGTCGCCGAGGGGCTCGAGCTCGTCCACCCGGACCGGCAGCACGTTGCGGGGGCTGCCGCCCGGTGGCACCCGGTGCACCGCCACGGCCGACGGCCGGAACACCGCGACGGCGTCGCTGCCCGTGGCGGGTGCCGGGTCGCCGGCGGTGCCGTGCAGGACCGTGCCGTCCGGACGACGCAGCCCGTCGGCCGTCGCGGTGCCGGCCACCAGGTTGAGCCCCGCGAAGCGGGCGGCGAAGGCGCTGCGCGGTCGCGACAGCACCGCACCCGCCGGTCCCTGCTCCACGACGCGGCCACCCTCGAGGACGACCACCCGGTCGGCCAGCAGCAGGGCGTCGAGGACGTGGTGCGTGACCACCACCGCGGTCCGCTCCGCGAGGACACCGCGGAGCAGCTGGCGCAGCACCGGTGCGACGGAGACGTCGAGCGCCGCCATCGGCTCGTCGAGGAGCAGCACGCGGGGGTCGGCTGCGAGCGCCCGGGCGACCGCGACCCGCTGGGCCTGCCCGCCGGAGAGCCGCGCCGGGCGCCGGTCGGCCAGGTCCGTCGCACCGACCTCGGCCAGCCAGCGCCGGGCCGCCTCCCGGGCGCCCGCCCGGCCCGCCCCGCGGCTGCGCGGGCCGAAGGCGACGTTCTCCAGCACGCTCAGGTGCGGGAAGAGCAGCGGGTCCTGGGCGAGGAGCGCAGTACGACGGGCGTGCGGCGCCACCCAGCGGCCGGCCCCGGTCAGCACCTCGCCTTCGAGCACGACCCGGCCACCGTCGGGACGCAGCAGGCCACCGACCACGTCGAGGGTCGTGGACTTCCCCGCCCCGTTGGGACCGAGGAGTGCGACGGTCTCGCCGGCCGCCACCTCGAAGGACACGTCGACGTCGCGGTCCGCGACCTGCACGTCGACGACGAGGCTCACACCGCACCTCGCGGCCGGACCAGGCCGATCACCACGACGGCGACGGCGACGAGCAGCAGGGACATCGCGACCGCGGCGTCGGCGTCGGTGACGCGGAGGTTGTAGATCAGCAGCGGCAGGGTCCGGGTCGTGCCCTCGAGGCTGCCCGCGAAGGTGACCGTCGCGCCGAACTCCCCGAGCGAGCGGGCGAAGGCGAGCACCGCGCCCGAGGCCAGGCCGGGCAGCACGAGCGGGAGCGTGACCCGGCGCAGCACCGTCGTCGGCGCCGCGCCGAGCGAGGCCGCCACGACGTCGTACCGCTCGCCGGCGGTGCGCAGCGCGCCCTCGAGGCTGACGACGAGGAAGGGCAGGGACACGAAGGTCTGCGCCAGCACGACCGCGATCGTCGAGAAGGCGACCTGCACGCCCAGCGCGTCGAGGTGCTCGCCGAGCAGGCCGCGTCGGCCGAAGGCCGCGAGCAGCGCGATGCCGCAGACGACCGGCGGGAGCACGAGGGGCAGCAGGACCAGCGAGCGCAGGGGGCCGAGCCAGCGCGCACCGCTGCGTGCGAGCACCACGGCCAGCGGGACGCCGAGCACCAGGCACAGTGCCGTGCTGGCCGCCGAGGTGCGCAGGCTGAGCCCGAGCGCGGTCAGCGCCGCGTCGGACGTGACGAGGGAAGGGAAGTCGGCCCACGAGATCCGGGTGGCGAGCGCGGCGACCGGCAGCACGACGAAGGCGCCCGCCAGCAGGGCGGGCACCAGCAGCCAGCGGGGGACGCCGACGTGGCGGGTGCGGCTCACCGGCTCATCCGCCCGGCGGCCCGAAGCCGGCCTCGGCGAGCACGGGCAGGCCTTCGTCGAGCAGGAAGTCGACCCACGCGCGGGCGAGCGCCGGCTGCAGGGCGTCCTCGAGCACCGCGACCGGGTAGTGGTTGACCACGCGGGCGGCCTCGGGCACCGGGACCGACTCGACGCCGTCGCCCGCGGCGACGGCGTCGGTGACGTAGACGAGTCCGGCATCCGCCTCTCCGGACTCGACCTTGCCGAGCACGTCGGTGACCGACTGCTCCTCGCTGTCGCGAGCCAGCGAGACGCCGGCCTCCTCCGCGAGCAGGGCGGCCGCGTTGCCGCAGGGCACCTCCAGCGCGCAGACCACGACCCGGAGGTCCTCCCGGGCGAGGTCGGCGAGGCCCTCGACGTTGCCGGGGTTGCCCGGCGGCACGACCACCACCATCGTGTTGGTGGCGAGCTCGACCGGGTCACCGTCGACCAGGCCCGCGTCGACGAGGAGGTCCATCGTGATCGGGTCGGCCGTGGCGACGACGTCGGCCGTGGCGCCCTCGGCGACCTGGGTGACGAGATCCGCGGAGCCGCCGAAGGAGAGCTGCACGGTGACGTCGTGCTCGGCCTCGAAGTCCTCGGCGAGCTCCTCGAGGACCGAGGTCAGCGAGGCCGCGGCGAGGACGGTGAGCGTCGGCCGGTCGTCGGCGTCCTCGCCGCACCCCGCAAGGGCAGGCACGAGGAGCGCCGCTGCCACCGCGAGCGCGACGCGGCGGGTCACGACCGCCTCCCGGGGACGGGGCGCTCGACGACGACGTTGGTCGACTTCACCGACGCGATCGCGCGCGCCCCCGGCBCGAGGCCGAGCTCGGCCGCCGCCTCGGCACTCATCAGCGACACGACGCGGTAGGGACCGCACACCATCTCCACCTGGGCCATCACGGTGTCGGCCACGACGCGGGTGACGATGCCGGTCATCCGGTTGCGGGCGCTGACCTGCCCGGCCCGGGTGCGCTCCTTCTCCGCGTCGTCCACCAGTGACGCCGCGAGCCCGGCGAGGTCGGTGCCGGCGATCGTGGTGCGCCCCTCGTCGGTCGAGGCAGCCACCCGCCCGCCGTCGATCCAGCGCCGGACGGTGTCGGTGGAGACGCCGAGCAGCTCGGCGGCCTCGGCGACGCGATAGGTGGTGCTCACGCAGTCACTCTGCCGCAGGTGCGACACAATTGCACGGGATATCGACGCAGATGAGACCACCCGGGCCCGGATGCTGGGGCGTCGGCGCCGGGCTGGGACACTGGGGGCGTCATGAGCACCGAGCAGGCACCCAGCACCGGCCCCTCCCGCAGCGGCAGCCCCGGGCGCTACCAGCGCTCGGCCGCCGGACTGGTCATCTCCCTCGTCGTCACCGTCGCGGCGATCGGCGCGCTGCTCTACTTCATGGGCGTCTTCCGCCCCGACTTCGAGACCAAGCCGACGGCGATCGACTATCTCGAGACGGTCGAGGGCATGCAGCTCGCCGACCAGGAGCCGGTCTACCCGGCCGAGCTGCCGGAGGGCTGGATCGCGACGTCGGTCAACGTGCCGACCGACAAGGCGCCGTACTTCATGGTCGGCATGCTCACCGACGACAACCGCTTCGTGGCGGTCCGCCAGGAGGACACCTCCTTCGGCGCGATGCTCTCGGCGTCCGTCGACAAGGAGACCACGCCGACCGACGACTACACCGTCCCGGCCGACGTACGACGCCCGGTCGCCCGCGAGTGGGAGGGCCACACCGACGAGGGTGGCGACACGGCCTACCTCGCCGAGGTCGGCGAGCAGAGCGTCATGGTCTACGGCTCCGCGCCGGCGAAGGACCTGCGGGCGATCATCGACAGCCTCACCGTCGCCGAGCTGCGCTGAGGGGGAACCGGACGGGCCCGCAGGACGTCGAGTCAGCATGGCCCGCCTCGCCCTGCTGCCCGCCGTCGCCCTCGGCCTGACCCTGCTGGCCGGGTGCGGCGAACAACCCGCCGAGGCCGGCGCGGTCCGCTGGGAGCGCCTGCCGGACCTCCCGCTCGCCGAGCGCGAGGGACCGGTCGTGGCGTGGACCGGTGAGGTCGTGCTGGCCGTGGGCGGCGACACCGGCGAGGAGTGCCCTCCGACGGCCGACTGCGAGCAGCCGAACGCCGCGGCCACCGACGGCGCCGCGCTCGACCCCGCCACGGGCACGTGGCGCGCGATCGCCGACGCGCCGCGGCCGGTGCCGGCGTACTCCTCCAGCGCGCTGGTCGGCGACGAGCTCTTCGTCCACGTCGACCGTGCCCTGCTCGTCTACGACACCGTGCGAGACCGCTGGCGGGTGCTGCCCCGCCGCGTAGACGGCTGGTACCGCCCCGTCGCGGACGGGGACCGGCTCGTGCTCGTCCACGGCAGCGACGAGCAACGCTCCCGCCCCGACCTGGTCCTCGACCCCGCGACCGGGCGCTGGGCGAGGCTGCCCGACGACCCGCTCGGGCCGTCCTTCGACCGCACCGTCGTCAGCACGCCCCCCGGACTGCTGCTCGGCGCGCACGACCTCGTGGACAGCCCCGGCGCCGGCGCGGACCCGTCCTACCTGCGGGCGGCGCTGCTCGACCGGGAGACAGGGGAGTGGCGCACCTTCGGGCCCAGCGGCCAGCTGGGTGCGCCGGTCTGGGCGGCGGTCGGTGACCGCGTCGTCGGGCTCAGCCTGGAGACGAGCGACGGCGGCGGGCCCGAGCCCGGTGACTACGGGCGGGACGTGCCCCTCGGTGGCCGGCTCGACCTGGTGTCGGGGAAGTGGTCGGCGCTGCCGTCGGCGCCCGACCCGGAGTCCGGCGGGTGGCCGGTCCTGGCGGCGGGCGAGCACCTCGTCGCCGCCTCCGGCTTCGTGTACGACGACGCGTCGGCCGCGTGGACCACGCTGCCCCGCCCGGACGGCGCGGCCGACGTGGCCGGTCCAGCGGTGTGGGCGGATGAGCGGCTCGTGGTCGTCACCGGCCGCGACCGCGGCGACACCCACGCGGAGACCCGCAGCAACGAGGTGTGGATCGCGACCGTGGGGTGAGCGGGCCGCTCAGTCCTCGGCGTCGTCGGCGTCGTCGGCCTCGTCGGACTCCGCCAGCACGGCCTCGAGCCGCTCGCGGGCGCCGTCGATCCAGTCCTGGCACACGGTGGCCAGCCGCTCGCCGCGCTCCCACAGCGCGAGGGACTCCTCGAGCGTCGTACCCCCGGCCTCGAGCTGGCGGACCACCTCGACGAGCTCGGCCCGCGCCTCCTCGTAGGACGGCTTCTCGCTGGTCGCGTCAGTCATGGCTCTCCTCGGTCGAGGTGGTGGTCACGTGGATGCGTCCGTCGGCGACCCGGACGGACAGGGCGGCGCCGGTGGCGACGTCGTGGACGCTGGTGACGACGTGGCCGTCGGCGTCCTGGAGGACGGAGTAGCCGCGCTGGAGGGTCGCGAGCGGCGACAGCGCCTGCACCCGCGCACGGTGGTGGCTGACGTCGTCGGCGGCGCGGTCGAGCTGCCAGCCGAGCTGGCGGCGGATCCGGGCGCGCCACTCGTCGAGCTCCCCGGCGCGGGCGTCGAGCAGCGACGTCGGGTCGGCCATCGACGGCCGGGAGCGGAGCGCGTCGAGGCCGGCCTGCTCGCGGTCGAGGCGGGCGACGACCAGGTGCCGCAGCCGGGCGCGGGTCTCCAGCACGCGCCGGCGCTCGTCGGCCATGTCGGGCACCACGGTCTTGGCGGCGTCGGTCGGGGTCGAGGCGCGGCGGTCGGCGACGAGGTCGAGCAGGGGCGAGTCCGGCTCGTGGCCGATGGCCGAGACGACCGGGGTGCGCGCGGCGGCGACGGCGCGGATCAGGCCCTCGTCGGAGAACGGCAGCAGGAGGTCCTCGACCGAGCCGCCGCCACGGGCGATGACGATGACGTCGACCTCGGGGTGTGCGTCGAGGCGGCGGACGGCCTCGATCACCTCGGGGGCGCACCGCTGGCCCTGCATCGCGGCGTAGGCGACCTCGAACCGGACGGCGGGCCAGCGGCGGGTCGCGTTCTCGACGACGTCGCGCTCGGCGGCGGACCTCGGCGCGGTGACCAGCCCGACCCGGGTGGGCAGGAACGGCAGCGGCCGCTTCAGCTCCTGAGCGAAGAGGCCCTCGGCAGCGAGCAGCTGGCGACGCTGCTCGAGGCGGGCGAGGAGCTCGCCGAGGCCGACCAGCCGGATGTCGCGCGCCTGCAGCGACATCGACCCGCGGTTGGCGTAGTAGGAGGGCTTGGCGTGGATGACGATGCTCGCGCCCTCCTGCAGCGGCGTCGGCAGGCCGTCGAAGAGGACGCGGGAGCAGGTCACCGGCACGGAGATGTCGGCGACCGAGTCGCGCAGGGTGAGGAACACCGTCTGCAGGCCGGGACGTCGGTTGATCTGGGTCACCTGGCCCTCGACCCAGACCGCGCCGAGCCGGTCGATCCAGCCGGAGATCGCGTTCGCGATCGCCCGGACCGGTGCCGGCTTCTCGGGGGAGGTCTCCAGGGCCACGGCGGCGACTCTATTTCATGCCCGGGACAGAACCACGCCGCGATGCCTCTTAGGCTTCTCGGGTGCGCCTGCGGATCGACCTCGCCTACGACGGCGGTGACTTCCGTGGCTGGGCGGCCCAGCCCGGGCTGCGGACCGTGCAGGGCGAGCTCACCGCCGCCCTGACGACGGTGCTGCGGCTGCCGGAGGGCTCGCTGCTGGTCACCTGTGCCGGCCGCACCGACTCCGGCGTCCACGCCCGCGGCCAGGTCGCGCACGTGGACGTGCCCGACGACCACCCGGCCCTCGCCCGCCTCGACGTGCTCGCGCGTCGGGTCAACGGCGTGCTCGACCGCGACGTCCGGGTGCACCGGATCGGCGTCGCGCCCGACGGCTTCGACGCCCGCTTCGCTGCGCTGTGGCGCCGCTACGCCTACCGGATCTGCGACGACCCCGCCCGGGTCGACCCACTGACCCGCAACCACGTCCTCGCCCACCCCCGGCCTCTCGACGTCGCCGCGATGGACCAGGCCGCCGCGTCGCTCGTCGGGCTCCACGACTTCGCCGCCTTCTGCAAGCACCGCGAGGGCGCCACGACCATCCGCACCCTGCTCGCGTTCGGCTGGACGCGCGGCGAGGACGGCGTGCTGACCGGCCACGTGCAGGCCGACGCCTTCTGCCACTCGATGGTCCGCGCGCTGGTCGGCTGCATGATCGCCGTGGGCGAGGGGCGCAAGGACCCCGCCTGGGCGAAGGAGATCCTCACCGGCCGCCGCCGCGACCCGGGCGTGGTGGTCGTCCACGCGCACGGCCTCACCCTCGAGGAGGTCGCCTACCCGCCCGACCACGAGCTGGCAGCCCGGGTGCAGCAGACCTCTGCTCGTCGTACCGCCGAGGAGGCGGGACGGTGAACGACGAGCACTACTTCTCCGCCGACCCCTCGGTCGTCTTCCAGCGCACCGAGGTGGAGACCGAGGTCTGGGGTCACGAGCTGCGCCTGACGAGCGGCTCCGGCGTCTTCGCGCAGGGTCGGCTCGACGTCGGCACGTCCGTGCTGTTCCGCGAGACCGAGCCGCCCACCGGCGGCCGGATCCTCGACCTCGGCTGCGGGTACGGCGTGATCGGGCTCGCCTGCGCCGTCGCCGCCCGGAACGCGGTGGTGACCGCCGTCGACGTCAACCAGCGCGCGGTGCTCCTCGCCAACGAGAACGCCGAGGCGCTGGGCGTCGCCGACCGGTTCACCGCGTCCGTGCCCGAGGCCGTGCCGGCCGACGCGGAGTTCGACGAGATCTGGTCGAACCCGCCGATCCGCATCGGCAAGGCCGCGCTGCACGAGCTGCTCCTCACCTGGCTGCCGCGCCTCGCGCCGGGCGGCCGCGCGGTGATGGTCGTCGGCAAGAACCTCGGCGCCGACTCGCTCCAGCGCTGGCTCGGCGAGCAGGGTTTCCCGACCGAGCGGCTCGCCAGCGCGAAGGGCTTCCGGGTCCTCAAGACCCGCCGCGCCTGACCTGCGGGCTCCTACAGTGGGCGCATGCCCACCGAGCTCACCGTGCGCGGGTCGCACACCGCCTTCCAGCGTCCCGAGCGTGGCACCGTGCACGTGACCCTGTCCCTCCAGGGGCCGAAGCCGCAGCCGGTCTACGACCGCGTGGTCGCGGACCTCGAGGCGGTCACGGCGTCGGTGAAGCAGCTGCACGACCCCGAGCGCGGCCCGGTCACCTGGTGGTCGACCAAGCACGTGCGCACGTGGGCCGAGCGGCCGTGGAACCAGGACGGCAAGCAGCTGCCGCTCGTCCACCACGCCGCCGTCGGCGTCGAGGTGAAGTTCCGCGACTTCGCCGCCCTCGGCCGCTGGGTGAGCCAGCACGTCGCCGTGACCCCCGGCTTCACCCTCGACGGCGTCGTGTGGGCGCTCACCGCCGCCAACCGCCAGGACCTCGAGCGCGCCGTGCGCACCCGTGCCGTGCAAGACGCGGCCCGCCGGGCCCAGGAGTACGCCGACGCCCTCGGTCTCGGCACCGTCCGTCCGGTCGCGGTCGCCGACGCCGGGATGCTCGGCAACGGCCTGCACGCCGCCGGCGGGAGCGGTCCGGCGCCGTACCTGCGGATGGCGGCGGCCAAGGAGGGCGGCGGCAGCACCGAGCTGGAGCTCGCGCCCGAGGACATCGAGGTGTCGGCGCAGGTCGACGCCCGCTTCGTGGCGGAGTGATGGCCGCCCCCACCCTCTCCGACGTCGCCCGCCTCCTCGACCGCCGCGGCGAGCTCACCCACGAGCGCGCCGCCGTCCTGCAGCTCGCCAGCGCCACCGAGCGTCCCGAGGCCTACAAGTGCGTGCACCCCGAGCTCGGCGGCGCCGGCTGGTCGCACCCGTGGCCGGACGAGGAGATGTACCCCCACGCCTGCTGCCGCGAGCACGAGCACTGCCCACCGGAGTGGGTACGGGGCTGAGGCCTGCTTGGTGCTGCTGCGGTGCCCATGGCGTCGTGGGGCGCGTCGCACCTCAACCAGGGTCGGTTGGTCTCTGTCGTAGTTGGTGTCGGCGGCCGCGCACCGTAGCCGMCGTCTTCGTGAGGAGGTCATACGGCTCGTGGGCTCAAGGCCACGGATCGTATGACGTCCCCGGGTGTCTTCTCCCGGTGGTTGAGGTGCGACGAGCGCTAGCGAGGAGCCTCGAAACCTACGGGCCTGCATGGCGGGCCGTTGGGGCCAGAGTCCGGTGCAACGGGGCCGGTCTGGCGACGTGGCTGGTCCGGCGGCCGCGCAACGTAGCCGACCGGCCCCCGCCGTCAAGGACGTCGCTGCGCTCCGCCGCTMCGCGGTCGCTTCGCGATCCTTGACCCCGGGGCCCTGCCGGTCGGCTATCCGGCGCGGTTGCCGGCACGGACTTCGTCCGCGCCGCCGCTGCGCGGCCGCCGTCCTCGGGACGTCATGCGGATCGTGGGCTCAAGGCCACGGAACGTATGACGTCCCCGGGTGTCCTCTCCCGGTGGTTGAGGTGCGAGGCCGCCCGCGGCCGAGCCTCGAAACCTCCGGGCCTGCATGGCGGGTTGTGCCCGGCATAGTCCGGTGGACGGGAGCCGGAGGTTTCGAGGCTCGGCGCTGGGGCGCCCCGCACCTCAACCACCGGCGGGTCGGTCGGCGCTGGGGCGCCTCGCACCTCAACCACCGGGTTCGCGACCTCCGGGCATGGTGATGACCCCGCCGGGTGGCGGGGTGTGGGGCGGGGTCAAGGTCGTTCGGGTTCGGGGGMGTCGATCGGGTCGATCACGTCCGTTCCTGCCGGTGTGACGAGGAAACGGGCGCCGGTGGGGCTGGTCCACACGTAGTGGCCGGGGCGGAGCACGCGGTAGCCCCAGGTGCTGTGGGTCTTGGCGCGGTGGTGTCGGCGGCAGAGGGGGACGAGGTTGCAGGGGCAGGTGGGGCCGCCCTTGTTGTGYTCGRTCGCGTGGTCGAGGTCGCACCTGGTGGCGGGGGTGGTGCAGCTGGGGAAGCGGCAGGTGTGGTCGCGCAGCTGCACGCGCACCCGGTGGCGGTCGGGGATCTCGTAGGAGTCCACCGGCGTGCAGTCCGCCAGGTCGATGACCGGGCGGACGATGATCGTCGAGCCCGGGAGGGAGAGCCACTCCCTGATCTGTCCCGCGAGGACCGGTCCCCGGGTTTCCTCGCACCGCCCGACCGGGTTCTCACCCGTCAGGGTGGTGTCGGTGATGTGGAGGTTGAGCACGCTGCGGCGGCCCGGGGACTTGGCGAGGACTTCGCCGGTGTCGGGATCACTCAGGATGAGGTCGAGCGACAGGTCCTGGCGGGCGAGCTCGCCGGCGGCCTTGGACCTGCGGACGTCGAGGGAGTCGGTGTCGCCGAGCTGGGCCAGCAGGAGCGCTCGGCGGGTGATGGTCTGGTTGAGGTCGTGGCCGTCGGCTGCGTCCATCAACGCGTCGACGTAGACGAGACCGTTGTCGTCGACTTCGGAGATGGTGAACCTGCGGCGGTCGGCGGCCTCCTGTCGTTCCAGCTCCGCCCGCTCCGGGTCGAACCGGGCAATCGCCTCCGCAACCAAGCGGTCGATCTGTGCCCAGGTCACGGACTCGACGGCGATGGCGAGCTGGTGGTCCACCCAGGCTGCTGCCCGCTGGGYCAGCGGGTGGGTGAGCTCGGCGATCCGCAGCGCCCGCCACGGAGCCAGGCGCCCGTCCAGGACCGCGGCGTAGAGCTCCGGCAACCGCGAGGCGCACTCGAGGATCTTGCCGACGTAGAGCCGGCCGCCATCGGGGGTGCGGCCGAGGACGGCGATGAGCTCCATCAGCGCGAACTCCGACACCAGCGGCGCGCCGGGTCCGGCGATGGGGATGCCGGTGTCGAGGAACCCGTCCCGCACGGTTGCGGCTTCGTTGGTGCGGTCGACGGTGTTGGCCTCGGCCCAGGCGACGATGTTGCGCCACTCGCTGACCTCGAGCTGGTTGCGMGCCTCGGACTCATCAGCGATCCGCGACAGCAGTGATGCTGTCGACGGGGTGCTGGTTCCGAGCTCCATGACTGGATTCTTCCAGAGACCACCGACACYTTGATTCGCCGGAAACCCGCCTGTGGACTGGAGATTCTCCGTCCACGGACCGGCTTGAAGGCCCGGTGGTTTCGAGGCTCTCAACCACCGGGAGACCACCGGCGCCCGGCACGACCAACCCAACCCAGTTACGCGACCGCAGGCCGACATGCGGACCCGACCACCCGCCGTACTTCCTCGTCGCTGCCTTTCGGAGCTGTACCGGCTACGCGATCCGAAGGTCGCGGGCACCCGCCACGAAGCTGCCGGACTGCAACCCGACCGCCGGACCCAGCCACCCGCCGTACTCCCTCGTCGCTGCGGTTGAGAACTGCACCGGCTACGAGACCGCAGCTTCTGGAGATGCCCCGGCCTGCAGGCGCCGGAGCCGACGTCGACGACAAGACCCCCGTAGGAGAATTCACTCGCACAGAACCCGCCGAGGCCGGACAATCGACGGTTGTGGGTCACGTAGAGGTTGCCGGCGTCCGGTACGAGCTCCCCGACGGTCGGGTGCTCCTCGACGACGTCTCCTTCCGGGTCGGGGAGGGGGCGAAGGTGGCGCTGGTGGGGGCCAACGGGGCAGGCAAGACGACGCTGTTCCGGATCATCACCGGCGAGCTGACGCCGCACGCGGGGACCGTGGTGCGCTCGGGCGGGCTGGGGGTGATGCGGCAGATGGTCGACCGCGAGCTGGGGGAGCGGCCGACGGTCGCGGACCTGCTGCTCGCGCTGGCGCCGGAGCGGGTGCGCCGGGCGGCCGCGGGGGTCGACCGGTGCGAGCTGGCGCTGATGGACACCGACGACGAGCGGACCCAGATCGCCTACGCAACGGCGCTGGCGGAGTACGCCGACGCGGGTGGGTACGACGTCGAGGTGGTCTGGGACGTGTGCAGCGTCAAGGCGCTGGGCGTGCCCTTCGACCGCTCGAAGTACCGCGAGCTCAGGACGCTCTCGGGTGGGGAGCAGAAGCGGCTGGTGCTGGAGTACCTGCTGGCCGGTCCCGAGGAGGTGCTGCTCCTCGACGAGCCGGACAACTTCCTCGACGTGCCCGGAAAGATCTGGCTGGAGCAGCGGATCGCCGGCTCGGAGAAGACGATCCTGTTCATCAGCCACGACCGCGAGCTGCTCGCCAACTGCGCCACGCACGTGGTCACCGTCGAGCTCGGTGCGGGCGGTGGCGGCAACAGCGCCTGGACGCACGCGGGCGGGTTCACGTCGTACCACGAGGCCCGCAGGGATCGCTTCGCCCGCTTCGCGGAGCTGCGGCGGCGCTGGGACGAGGAGCACGCGAAGCTCAAGGCGCTGGTGCTGCGGCTGAAGGTGAAGGCGGAGTACAACGACGGCATGTCGTCGCAGTACCGCGCGGCACAGACCCGGCTCCGCAAGTTCGAGGAGGCCGGGCCGCCGACGGAGCAGCCGCGCGAGCAGCAGGTGACGATGCGGCTGTCCGGTGCGCGCACCGGCAAACGGGCGGTCGTCTGCGAGGACCTCGAGCTCACCGGGTTGATGAAGCCGTTCGACCTCGAGGTCTGGTACGGCGACCGGCTGGCCGTGCTGGGCTCCAACGGCTCGGGCAAGTCCCACTTCCTGCGGCTGCTCGCCGCGGGCGGGAGCGACCCCGACGTGGAGCACCGGCCGGTGGGTGACGTGGAGATCGCGCCCGTGCGGCACTCCGGACGGGCACGGCTCGGGGCGCGCGTGCGGCCGGGCTGGTTCGTGCAGACCCACGAGCACCCGGAGCTCGTCGGCCGCACGCTGCTGGAGATCCTGCACCGCGGCGACGGCACCCCCAACGGACGCCAGGGCATGCCGCGCGAGCAGGCCAGCCGCGTGCTGGACCGCTACGAGCTGGCGGCGAGCGCGGAGCAACGCTTCGAGTCGCTCTCCGGTGGCCAGCAGGCGCGCTTCCAGATCCTCCTGCTCGAGCTGTCCGGAGCCACGCTGCTGCTGCTCGACGAGCCCACCGACAACCTCGACGTGCAGTCGGCCGAGGCGCTCGAGGAGGGGCTCGAGGCGTTCGAGGGCACGGTCGTCGCGGTGACCCACGACCGCTGGTTCGCCCGCGGGTTCGACCGGTTCTGCGTGTTCGGCTCGGACGGATCGGTCTACGAGTCCGACGCGCCTGTGTGGGACGAGGGCCGCGTGGAGCGGGTCCGATGAGTGCCGGGGGGACGGTGGACGTCGTCGAGCTGACCGCGGCCGACGCCGACGCCCTGCGTGACTGGGCGGCGGTCACCGCGGAGTCGGCACGCCACGAGGTCGGCGACCACGCGACGGCGTGGGCCTACGAGGAGCTCCTCGCCGTGCTGCAGAACCCCTCACGGGCGCGACGCGAGCAGTTCTTCGTCGCGCGCCGCGACGGCGAGGTCGTCGGGACGACCTGGCTGGCCATGCCGCTGCTCGACAACCTCGACTCGGCGCAGGTCGACGTCCACGTCCGGCCCGACCAGCGCCGCCGCGGCACCGGGTCGGTGCTGCTGCGCCACGCCGAGCACGTCGCAGCCGCGGCGGGCCGCACCCGGCTCGACGCGGAGGCGCAGTGGCCGCACACCGGTCCCGCCGACGGAGCGGGTACGCCGGGCGTGGAGCTCCTCCGGGCCCACGGCTACGCGTTCGGGATCGGCGACGTGCAGCGGGAGCTGCCGCTCCCGGTCGACGACGCACTGCTGGCCGAGCTGGCCGGGGAGACCGCACCGCACCACCGCGACTACCGCCTGGAGTCGTGGGCGGGGCCGGTGCCCGACGACCTCGTCGAGGGCTGGCTCGCGGTGGTCAACACGCTGATGACCGAGGCGCCGACCGGCGGGATGGAGCGCGAGGAGGAGGCCGTCGACGTCGCCGCCTTCCGGGCGTCCGAGGCGCTCCTCGCGGCCCAGGGCCGCACCGCGTGGCGCACCGCCGCCCTCGACCGCGACGGGACGGTCGTCGCCTACACCGAGATGATCCTGCCGTCGTACGAGACGCGCTTCGTCTACCAGTGGGGCACCCTCGTGCGCCGCGACCACCGCGGCCACCGGCTCGGCACGGCGGTGAAGGTCGCCAACCACCGGGCGCTCCAGGCCGGCGCCGACGTCGCGGGACGTCGCGTCGTCACGTGGAACGCCGAGGTCAACGACCACATGATCGGCATCAACGAGCGGCTCGGGTTCGTCGTGACCTGCCGCGCGGGGGAGCTGCAGAAGAGGCTCACCGGGTAATTCGCTTGGTTCTGGCCGACGCGGGTGCGACGGTGGTCGTGGTCACCGAAGTGCGACGGAAGGACGGCCCATGGCTGCCAGCAACGCGAACGACGACCTCAAGGCCAAGATGCGCGAGGCCCTGGACCGCAAGAACCAGAAGGAGCAGGGCGTCCACGAGGACGGCCCGGTGCGCGAGAAGGCGCACGGCTCCGAGGTGGTGGGCGGTGCCCCGAAGATGCACCGTCGCAAGGCGGGTGGCGGCGGGTCCTGACGCAGGACCGTCCGGCTCAGCCGTCCGAGCCGAGCTCCAGCTCGGTCGTCCCCTCCTCGCCCCCGCGGACGTAGGTCACCTCGACGGTGTCCCCGGGGCGGTAGGAGCGCACGGTCGCGATCAGGGCCTCCGTGTCGTCGATGCGGTGGTCGTCGATCGCGATGATCACGTCACCGTCGCGCAGGCCGGCGTCCGCGGCAGCCGAGTCGYCATCGATCCGCTCGATCCGGGCGCCGCGCACCGACGGGTCGCTCGATCCCGCCTGGCCCGCGGCGTCGGAGACCTGGATGCCGAGCCGGGCGTGGGTCGGCGCCTCGCCGGCGCGGATCTGCTCGATGATCGGCAACACCTCGTCGATCGGGATCGCGAAGCCCAGGCCGATGGAGCCGGCCTCGCTGCCGAACGCCGACCCGGTCGAGCGGATCGAGGCGTTGATGCCGACGAGCTGGCCGTCCATGTTGACCAGCGGGCCGCCGCTGTTGCCGGGGTTGATCGCGGCGTCGGTCTGGATGGCGGGGTACGCCGTCACGTTGCCCTGCTGGTCGCGGCCGACCTCGACGGGGCGGTCCAGGGCGCTGACGATGCCGCTGGTGACGGTCGCGTCGAGCCCGAAGGGTGACCCGATCGCGACGACCTGCTCGCCGACGTCGAGGTTGCCCGACTTGCCGATGGTGACGGGCGTGAGGTCCTCGACGCCGTCGACCTTCACCAGGGCGGTGTCGGTGAGCGGGTCGGTGCCGATCACCTTCGCGCTGGTCCGGGTGCCGTCGCTGAAGGCCGCGGTGATCCGGGCCTGGTCGGCGGGGATCGCGCCGCCGAGCGTCACCACGTGGTCGTTGGTGAGGATCGTCCCGTCCGAGTCGATCACGACACCCGACCCGCCGCCGCTCCCCCCGGGCGCCGAGACCTCCAGCGCGACGACGGACGGCAGGACCGTCGCCGCGACGGACTCGACGCTGCCGTCGGCGGCAGGTCGGTCGCCGTTGTCGGCCACCTGGAGCGGTGCGCCGGGCCCGCTCGCGGGGACCGCGTCGTCGTTCAGCGCGTCGTAGAGCGCCGCTCCGCCGACCCCGGCCCCGCCCCCGACCAGGAGCGCACCCGTCAGCACCAGCGCCGCGAACCCCGAGCGCCGCGGCCGTCGCGTGGCGTACGACGGCGGCGGGCCGCTCGGGGGGAGGAAGGGTGGTGCGGGCGGTGTCGTCGGGCCCGTCGACGGCGTCGGCGGGAGCTCCTGCGTGGACGAAGTCGAAGGCGGGACCTGGGTCATGCCTCCAGTGTGCGTCGGTCGGCTGTGATCCCCCTGAGACGCCGGTGAGGGTTCGCTCAGACCTCGGGAGGTGTCCGCGCTGCGTGCCTAGTGCACAAAGTCGCGTAAGACACTGTACATTTGCCGTCATGTCCACCACCCACGTGCAGACGACGACGCACGGCGTGCGCCGATGGGCCGGCCTCGCCGTCAGCCTGGGCGTGCTCGTCGCGGTGTGGTGGCTGGTCGCTGCCGCGGACCTCGTCGAGCCCGGCTACCTGACGCCCACCCCGAAGGAGGTGTGGGACGCCTTCGTCCGAGCGAACACCTACCACCCGATCGGCGGGGGAGTGGACCGCGTCGTGCGCGGCGAGGAGCACTACTTCCTCTGGGAGCACCTGCTCGTCAGCCTGCGCCGCATCGGGCTCGGCCTGCTGCTCGGCGCGGCGGTCGGCGTACCCCTCGGCCTGGTCATGGGCACGGTGCGCTGGGTCGGTGACCTCGTCGGGCCGTACGTCGACTTCCTGCGCTCGCTGCCGCCGCTGGCCTACATCGGCTTCCTCGTGGCGTGGTTCGGCATCTACGACACCTCGAAGGTGTGGCTGCTCGTGCTCGCGGCGTTCCCGCCGATCACGCTCGCGACGATCAACGGGGTGCGAGGTGTGCGCGAGGACCAGCTCAACGCCGCCCGCAGCCTCGGCGCCTCGGGGCTGCAGCTGACCACCCAGGTGGTCCTCCCCGCGGCGCTGCCGGACATCCTGTCCGGCCTCCGCGTGGCCGTCGGCTTCGCGTGGACCACGGTCGTGGCCGCGGAGCTCGTCAACGGCCTGCCGGGCATCGGTGGCCTGGCCTACCTCTCGGGAACGCAGAACAAGATCGCGCTGTCGGTCGCCTGCATCCTCGTCATCGGCCTCACCGCGATCGCCCTTGACGCCGTCATCCGCACCATCGAGAAGCTCGTCGTCCCCTGGCGAGGAAAGGCCTGACCATGAAGACCTCCCGCACCGTCCTGCGCCGCACCGGCGCCGCCGCCCTCCTCGCGGCCGTCCTCCCGCTCGCTGCCTGCAGCCTCGGGGAGGACAGCGAGGCCGCGTCGGCCAGCGACTGCCCCTTCACCGCCGACGAGTCGGTCGAGGGCACGATCCGCATCGGCTACCAGAAGATCCCGAACGGCGACGTCGTCGTGAAGGACCAGGGCATCCTCGAGGCCTGTCTGCCGAACGCCACGATCGAGTGGAACAACTTCGCCTCCGGCGGTGACGTGGTGCAGGCCTTCGGCGCCGGCAGCATCGACCTCGGCCTGGCCGGCTCGTCGCCCTCCACCAAGGCGCTCTCCGAGCCGCTCAGCCTGCCGGTCAAGGTGGTCTGGATCCACGACGTCATCGGCGAGGCCGAGTCGCTGATCGTCCGCGACGGCATCGCCACCGACATCAAGGGACTCAAGGGCGGCACGATCGCCACGCCGTTCGGCTCGACCGCCCACTACTCGCTGCTGCAGGCGATCGCCGACGCCGGCGAGGACCCGGCCGACTACAAGCTGGTCAACAGCGAGCCGGAGCAGATCGCGCCCGCCTGGGGCAAGGGCGACGTCGACGCTGCGTGGGTGTGGGACCCGACCCTGTCCGAGCTGGAGAAGCAGGGCGGCACCGTCATCCTGTCCAGCAAGGACACCGCCGAGGCCGGCAAGCCGACGTACGACCTCGGCCTGGCGAGCGCCAGCTTCATCGAGGAGAACGCCGCGGCGCTGGCGGTCTGGGTGAAGGCGCAGGACTTCGCCGTCGAGCAGATCCTGACCGACCCCGAGAAGGCTGCGGAGAGCGTCGCGGTCGAGGTCGGCGTCAGCACCGACGAGGCCCGGGCGCAGTTCGGCGGCCTGACCTACCTGCGCGCCTCGGAGCAGGCCGGCGACGACTGGCTCGGCAAGAAGCTCGGCGAGGACCTCCTCGCGACCGCGACCTTCCTGCTCGGCCAGGACGGCATCTCCGCCGTCGCCCCGGCCGCGACCTACAGCGACGGCGTCCACGCGGCCGCCGCCGCCTCCGTGAAGTGACCGCATGAGCAAGGGCATCGACGTCGCGGGCCTGGCGCACCAGTTCCGGGCCCGCGGCGGCGCGGTCCCCGCGCTCGACCGGATCGACCTCGAGATCGAGCCCGGCGAGCTGGTGACGCTCGCCGGGCCGTCCGGATGCGGGAAGACCACGCTGCTGCGGATGATCGCGGGCTTCGTCGCCCCTTCACAGGGATCGATCGTCGTCGGCGGTACCCCGGTGCGCGGCCCCGGACCCGACCGCGGGGTGGTGTTCCAGCAGCCGACGCTCTACCCGTGGCTCGACGTGCGTCGCAACGTCGCGCTCGGCCCGAGGCTGCGTGGCATCGGCAAGGCCGAACGGCTGGGGATCGCCGACCGCTACCTCGCCCTCGTGGGGCTGGCCGATGCCGCGGATCGCCGTCCCTACGAGCTCTCCGGCGGCATGCAGCAGCGTGCCCAGATCGCCCGCGTGCTGGCAGGCGACCCCGAGGTGGTCCTGATGGACGAGCCGTACGGGGCGCTGGACGCCCTGACCAGGGAGCGGCTGCAGAACGAGCTGCTCACCCTGTGGCGCGAGACCGGCAAGACCATCCTGTTCATCACCCACAGCGTCGACGAGGCCGTCTTCCTCGGTTCACGGGTGCTCGTGATGAGCCCTCGCCCCGGGCGCATCGTGCTCGACGAGCAGGTCCCGTTCTCGTCCGATGCCTCCCTGGCTCCGGACGAGGTCCGGGCCCTGCCCGCCTTCGCCGAGACCACCGCGCGGGTCCGCGTGGCGATCGCTCACTAGTCCCGCGCTAGACCTGCCGGTTCCGCTCGTCCCAGTAGGGCTTGCGCAGGTCGCGCTTGAGGATCTTGCCCGTCGGGTTGCGGGGGAGGGCGGGCACGACGTCGACGGACTTGGGTGCCTTGAAGTGGGCCAGCCGCTCGCGGGTCCACTCGATGAGCTCGACCTCGCTGGTGTCGGACCCCTCCTTCAGTGCGACCACGGCCTTGACCGCCTCGCCCCAGCGCTCGTCGGGGACACCGATGACCGCGACCTCGAGGACGGCCGGGTGCTCGGACAGCACCCGCTCGACCTCGGGGGAGTACACGTTCTCGCCGCCCGTGATGATCATGTCCTTGAGCCGGTCGGAGACGAACACGAAGCCGTCCTCGTCGACGTGGCCCATGTCGCCGGTGCGGAACCAGCCGTCGGCGGTGACCACCTCGGCGGTCGCCTCGGGCTTGTTGAGGAAGCCCTTCATCAGCTGCGGCGTGCGCAGCCAGATCTCGCCGTGCTCACCGGTCGGCACCTCCGCCAGCGTGGCCGGGTCGACGATGCGCACCTCGCACTCGGGCACCGGCTTGCCGGCCGAGAGCAGCCGCTCCGGGTGGCCGTCGGCCTCGGCGGTGCGGTGGTCCTCCGGCATGAGGTGGGTGGCGACGCCGGCGACCTCGGTGAGGCCGTAGACCTGGATGAAGTCGGTGTCCGGCCACGCCTCCATCGCGGCCCGCAGCAGCGGCGGCGGCATCGGCGCGGCGCCGTACGTGTAGGTCTTGAGGGCGCCGAACAGCTTGATCGCGTCCGGGCCCGCCTGCAGCACCTGCGCCAGCACGGCGGGCACGAGGAAGGTGCGGTTGGCACCCGCGAGGATCGCGCCGGCCAGGGACGCGGCGTCGGGCTCACGGGTCATCACGCTGGGCACGCCGTCGTGGAGGCCGAAGAGCACGTACGACGACCCGCCGACGTGGAACAGCGGCATCGCGACCATCGACTTGTCACCGGGCTCGAAGCCCCAGCCGTCGTGGGCGTTGATGGTGTGCCGGACCATGTTGCGGTGCGTGAGCATCACGCCCTTGGGGCGGCCCGTGGTGCCCGAGGAGTACATGACCAGGCACACGTCGTCCTCGACGACGTCGGGGCCGTCGGCGCACGGCGTGGCCGCGGCCAGGAACTGCTCGTACTCGTCGTCGTCACCGCCGTCGGGGGTGACCTCGATGATCCGCTGCACGTCTGGCAGCCGGTCGCGGATCGCCTCGATGGTCGGCATCAGCTCGCGGCCGACGAAGAGCACCTTCGCGCCGGAGTCGTTGACGGCGTAGTCGATCTCGTCGCCGGCGGAGCGCCAGTTGATGATCGCGTTCGCGGCGCCGATCGAGCCGGCGGCGAGGCTGATCTCCACGCAGGCCGGGTGGTTCTTGTCCAGGAAGGACACGACGTCGCCCCGGGCGATGCCGAGGTCACGCAGGCCGCCGGCCGCACGGCGCACCCGGTCGTGCCACTGGGCCCACGTCCACGTGCGACCGAGGTAGGTCATCGCCTCGCCGTCGGGTGTCGCCTCGGCCCAGTGCCCGAGCCGGTCCTGGACGTACGTCGGCTCCGGCGGTGTGGCGGGCGGCCAGGCCTGGCGGCCGGTGGCGTCGGGGGCAGCTTCGGGGGCAGCTTCAGGGGCAGTGTCGGGGGACTCCGTCGTCGCACTCACCCGGCCGATTGTGTCCCACATCACAAGGGCAGACAACGACAACGGCCGTGGCCCGCCCCGGAACTTCCGGGGCCGGCCACGGCCGTGTGCCGTGCAGGGGCGTGGGTCAGGCCCAGCGCTCCTCGGCCGGGACGAAGTCGAGCGTCCGCGGGCCGGTGTAGATCTGCTTCGGGCGAGCGATCTTCTGCTCCTTGTCCTGCACGAGCTCCAGCCACTGCGCGAGCCAGCCGGGGGTGCGGCCGATCGCGAACAGCACGGTGAACATCTCGGGCGGGAACTCCAGGGCCTCGTAGATCAGGCCGGAGTAGAAGTCCACGTTCGGGTAGAGGCGGCGCTTGACGAAGTACTCGTCCTCGAGCGCGATCTTCTCGAGCTCCTGGGCGACCTCGAGGAGCGGGTTGACCCCGGTGACCTCGAAGACGTCGTCGCAGGCCTTCTTGATGATCTTGGCGCGCGGGTCGTAGTTCTTGTAGACGCGGTGGCCGAAGCCCATCAGCCGCTCGTCGCCGTTCTTCACGCCCTCGATGAAGGCGGGGATGTTCTCCTTGGTGCCGATGCGGCGCAGCATCTTCAGCACGGCCTCGTTGGCGCCGCCGTGCAGCGGGCCGAAGAGGGCGCCGATGCCGGCGGCGACGGCGGAGTACGGGTCGACCTGCGAGGAGCCCACCGAGCGGACCGCGTTGGTCGAGCAGTTCTGCTCGTGGTCGGCGTGCAGGATGAAGAGCACGTCGAGCGCCTTGACGATGCGCGGGTCGCCGGCGTACTTCGTCTCGCTCATCTTGAAGAGCATCGAGAGGAAGTTCTCGGCGTAGGACAGCTCGTTGTCCGGGTAGACGTACGGCTTGCCCTGCGCGTGGCGGAACGCCCACGCGCCGAGGGTCGGCATCTTGGCGATCATCCGGACGATCTGGATGTGGCGGTTGCCGGGGTCGTCGATGCGACCGGACTCCGGGTAGAACGTCGACAGGGCCCCCACCGACGCCATCAGCATCCCCATCGGGTGCGCGTCGTACCGGAAGCCCTGCATGAAGCTCTTGACGTTCTCGTGCACGAACGTGTGGAACGTGATCTCGTGCACCCAGGCGTCGTACTGCTCCTTGGTGGGCAGGTCGCCGTGGATGAGCAGGTACGCCACCTCGAGGAAGTTCGACTTCTCGGCGAGCTGCTCGATGGGGTACCCGCGGTACTCGAGGATGCCCTTGTCGCCATCGATGTAGGTGATGGCGCTCCGACAGGAAGCGGTGTTGACGAATCCGGGGTCGTAGGTGGCGAGGCCCGGCTCGTCGTCGTTGAGCTTGATCTGCCCGAGGTCGGCGGCCTTGATGGTGCCGTCGACGATCGGGATCTCGTACTCCGCGCCGGTGCGGTTGTCGCGAACGGTGAGAGAGTCAGTCACCCTTGCAACCTAGTCGCCCGGGTCACATCGCCGGTAGGCGGTGTCCCGATCCGTGGTTGGCGGGCCGCTCGTGCGGAGGCGCGGGCCGGTGATGGTGTACGGCGGCGTTTTGACCCCCTCCGTGGCCCGACCGTAATCTGGTTGGTCGCGTCACCTGCCGCTCCGGCGTCCTCGGCCCAGCCGAACCCGGGGCAGTCCCGGATCGCTCATGGATCGTCGTGAGACGAGCATGCGTGGGCCGGGCTGAGTTCGTCAGATGACGTCGGCCTCGCGAGAGGCACAGGCTGCCAGCGCCCGCTGGTGGTTACGAACTAGTGAGAGGGAACGCATCCATGCGTACCTACGCTCCCAAGCCCGGCGACGTCGAGCGCGCCTGGCTCGTGATCGATGCGACTGACGTCGTCCTCGGCAAGCTCGCGGTGACTGCCGCCAACCTGCTGCGCGGCAAGCACAAGCCGATCTTCGCGCCGAACACCGACACCGGTGACTACGTCATCGTCGTCAACGCCGAGAAGGTCGCCCTGTCGGGCAACAAGCGCGACAACAAGATGGTCTACCGCCACTCCGGCTTCCCGGGCGGTCTCACCGCCACGCCGATCGGCGAGGTCCTCGACAAGGACGCCCGCAAGGCCGTCGAGAAGGCCGTCTGGGGCATGCTCCCCAAGAACCGCCTCGGCCGCCAGATGATCAAGAAGCTGAAGGTCTACAACGGACCGGCCCACCCGCACCAGGCCCAGAAGGCCGTTCCCTACGAGATCTCCCAGATCTCCCAGTGACCTCTCGACTGATCTGAACGGACTGAGGATTTCAAGTGACTGAGAACACCAACGAGGTCGAGGAGACCTTCCAGACCGACGAGCAGGGTGTCGCCTACACCAGCGAGACCTCTCCGTCGGCCGCCACCGACGCGCGCCCGGCGACCATCGCCCCCGGCGCCGCCACCGGTCGCCGCAAGGAGGCCGTCGCCCGCGTCCGCCTCGTGCCCGGCACCGGCAGCTGGACCATCAACGGCCGCACGATCGAGGACTACTTCCCGAACAAGCTGCACCAGCAGGTCGTCAACGAGCCGTTCGCGGCTCTCGGCCTCGAGGGCCGCTTCGACGTGATCGCCCGCATCCACGGCGGCGGCATCACCGGCCAGGCCGGCGCGCTGCGCCTGGGCGTGGCCCGCTCGCTCAACGCGATCGACGTCGAGGCCAACCGCCCGACCCTGAAGAAGGCTGGTCTGCTGACCCGCGACGCCCGTGCGACCGAGCGCAAGAAGGCCGGTCTCAAGAAGGCCCGCAAGGCTCCGCAGTACTCGAAGCGCTGATCTCCGCAAGGCGATCACCACGACGGGGCCACGCACCGCTGCTGCGGTCCGTGGCCCCGTCGCCCGTTTTGCGGCCATGCTGTGCCGGGAACGGGCGACCACCAGCACCACCGCCGTACGCACGCCACCAGGACTAGCCACCAGGACAAGGGAGAACACGTGACCCGCATCTTCGGGACCGACGGGGTCCGCGGCCTGGCCAACGACAAGCTGACCGCCGAGCTGGCGCTGGACCTCGGCGTCGCCGCCGCCCGTGTGCTCGTCGAGCACGGTGACTTCGACCGCCCGCGCCCGCTGGCCGTGGTCGGGCGGGACACCCGCATCTCCGGGCAGTTCCTCGAGCACGCCGTCGTCGCCGGCCTCGCGGCGGCCGGGGTCGACGTGCTCCGGCTGCGGGTCCTCCCGACGCCCGGCGTCGCCTACTTCACCGACGCGCTCGGCGCCGACGTCGGCGTCGTCATCAGCGCCTCGCACAACCCGATGCCCGACAACGGCATCAAGTTCCTCGCCCGCGGCGGCGTGAAGCTCGACGACGCGCTCGAGCGGGAGATCGAGGAGCACCTCGGCCAGGAGTGGGACCGCCCCACCGGCGGTGCCGTCGGCCGGGTCACCCCCTACGGCCCCACCGTCGAGGAGTACGCCGCCCACCTGGTCGGCACGCTCGACGCCCCCGACTCCCGCCCGCTCGAGGGGCTGACCGTCGTCCTCGACTGCGCGCACGGTGCGGCCAGCAAGGTCGGCCCGCACGCGCTGCGCCTCGCCGGCGCCACCGTGATCACGATCGGTGCCGAGCCGGACGGCCTCAACATCAACGACGGCTGCGGCTCCACGCACCTCGACCCGCTGCGCAAGGCGGTCCTCGAGCACGGCGCCGACGCCGGCTTCGCGGTCGACGGTGACGCCGACCGCTGCCTGGCGGTCGACCACACCGGGGAGGTCGTCGACGGCGACCAGATCATGGCGATCCTCGCCCTCGCGCTCCAGGCCTCCGGGCGGCTGGCCGACGACACGCTCGTCGCGACCGTGATGAGCAACCTCGGCCTGGTGCAGGCGATGGCGGCGGCCGGCGTCACCGTGCGCCAGACCGCCGTCGGGGACCGCTACGTGCTCGAGGACATGCGCGCCGGCGGCTACTCGCTCGGCGGCGAGCAGTCCGGCCATGTCATCCTCCGTGACCACGCCACGACCGGCGACGGCCTGCTGACCGCGCTGCACGTGCTGCAGCGGATGGTCGCGACCGGCTCCACCCTGCAGGGGCTCGCCAGCGTGATGACCCGTCTCCCGCAGGTGCTCGTCAACGTCGGCGGCGTCGACCGCACCCGCACCGACGACGAGGCACTGCTCGCCGCCGTCGCCGAGGCGGAGGCCGAGCTCGGCGCGTCCGGGAGGGTGCTGCTGAGGCCGTCGGGCACCGAGCCGCTCGTCCGGGTCATGGTCGAGGCGCCGACCGCCGAGCAGGCGAGCGGCGTCGCCAACCGGCTCGCCGACGTGGTGCGCGAGCGGTTGGCGGTCGAGACGGCGTAGGGCCGGGGTCCGCCGCGGTCCTAGCATCGGGCCCATGAGCAACGAGCACGTCGACCACGCCGACCAGCGCCGGTCCCGCATCCGGACCGTCCTCGACGTCGACCAGACGATCACCAAGCTCGACGCGACCGCGGACCGGCTCAACCAGACCCTCGACACCTTCGGTGCGCTGCTGGTCGACTTCACCGCCGCGCTGCAGGACTTCAACGCCTCGGTCGCCGGGTTCAACGGCACGGTCGGGGAGTTCCACCAGGTCGTCGAGAAGGCCGATGGCCTGCTCGGCCGCGCCGACAAGCTGCTCGCGCCCCTCGCTGCCACGCAGCAGGTGGGCGACCAGCTCAAGGTCGCCAGCCAGCTCGCGGGCCAGGTCGCCGGCCAGGTGGCGTCGGCGGCCGTGAAGAAGGGCGTCGCGGCGGCCAAGGTTGCCCGTACCCAGGTGCCCGGCTGACCCTTTCGTGCGCAACCGGCGCCGGTTCACCGATCCGGTCGCCCGCGCCGCCCGGGAGACCTAGAGTCTCTGCATGGGCGTGATGCCGGGGCCGGGGGAGTCCTTCGGGCGGTACCGGGTCGTCGAGCGCCTCGGCCAGGGTGGGATGGGCGTGGTCCTGACCGCGGTGCACGAGGACCTCGGCCGCCGGGTCGCGCTCAAGCTGCTCGCGCCGCAGCTCGTCGGGTCGCCCGACATGGTGGCGCGCTTCCGCCGCGAGGCGCAGGCGCTGGCCCGGCTGGACTCGCCCCACGTGGTGCAGGTCTACGACACCGGCGAGCACGACGGCTGGCTCTACATCTCCACCCAGCTGATCCCCGACGGGGACCTCACCCAGCTGGTGAACGCGCGCGGCCCGCTGTCGCCTGCCGAGGCGCTGGAGCTGCTCGACCACGTGCTGGCGGGGCTCGCGGACGCGCATGCCGTCGGGCTGCTGCACCGCGACGTGAAGCCCAGCAACGTGCTGCTGCGGCGCGAGGCGTCCGGCCTGCGCGCCTACCTCTGCGACTTCGGGATCGCCCAGGCGACCGACGTCGTCAACACCGAGCAGACCGCCGGCGTCATCGGCACCTGGGCCTACCTGGCGCCCGAGCGCTTCGACGGCCACCCGGCCACGGTCCGCACCGACCTGTACGCCGCGGGCTGCGTCCTGTGGTTCCTGGTCACGGGCCGGCTGCCCTACGAGGGAACGATGGTGCAGCTGGCGCTGGCCCACCAGAGCGCGCCGATCCCACAGCTGCCCGGCACCGACCCGTGGAGCCACGCAGTCAACCAGCTGCTGCGCCGCTCGATGGCCAAGGACCCGGCCGACCGCTTCTCCAGCGCGCAGGAGATGCAGGCGTTCCTGCGGTCGGTGCGCAGCGTGGCCACGAACGGTCCGTCCAGGCCGGCCGCGCCGACGGTGATGTCGTCGGCCCGGACCGGGGGTGGCCGCACGCTGCAGTCGACCCACGACCGCGACGCACCGCAGGGACGGCCGCCGCCGCCGGCCATCCCCGCCGGCCCGGGACCGGCCACGCCGGTGCCGCCGCGCCGCCGTTCCCGCCTCGTGGTCGCCGGCGTCGTGCTCGCCGTGCTGCTCGTCGCCGGTGGCACGGCCGCAGCACTGGCCCTGGGTGGGGTGTTCTCCGACGACATTGGCGGGCCGACGGCCGGGACCACCGCCGACCCCGGCAGCGAGCCGGTCAGTGAGCCGGTCAGCGAGCCGGTGAGCGAGGGTGGCAGCGCGGGTGAGGTCGGCCCCCGGTGCTGGAACGCACCCGAGCGGGTCGTCGCCTCCCTCGACGAGTGCAGCGAGGCGTTCGGCCTGCCCGGCCTGTTCTGGGCGTTCCCCGAGCTCACCCGCGACGAGCCCTGCTACGACGCCGGCGGCGCCGTACGACGGCCCGCGCTGTGGAAGTGCAACGTCAACCTGTCCGACGGCACTCCCGCGGAGGTCAACTACTCGCTGTGGGGCAGCGACGCGGGCGGGCTGCCGCACTACGTCGGGGAGTCGGGCACCGATCCCGAGACGGTCGAGGTGGACGGCGAGCCGGCGTACTACCGCTGGCGCTACCACGACGCCGCCAAGCAGCTCGAGAAGCTCGTGGTGCTCTACATCGACTACCGCTTCGGCTTCACGGTCTACGTCCCGGAGGGCAAGGACCCGCAGCAGGCCGTCGACGAGGGCAAGGTGCGCTTCCGCCCGCCGGACGAGATGCGTGGGGTGGTCTCGGGCGGCTAGCCGGCCCGGTCGTGCTGGCCCGTGCGATGAGTGAGCCGGGGGAGCCCGGTCGGTACGTGCAGCAGCCCCCGACCGGAGGGCGGACCCGAACAGGAGGACCCCATGACCTCGGTACGCACCCACCTGTGGTTCGGCAACGACAAGGCCGTCGAGGCCGCACACTTCTACGCCGAGCACATCCCCGGCTCGTCGGTCGACAAGGTGACCACCGCGCGCAGCGGCCCGGACGACCGGGTCGCCGACGTCGTCGAGTTCACCGTCGCCGGCCACCCGGTCGTCGGCCTCAACGCCGGCCCGCACTTCCACCTCGACGAGGCGTTCTCGTTCTACCTCAGCGTCGAGGACAGGCGGAGGTCGACCACTACTGGGACATCCTGACCGCCGACGGCGGCGAGCCCGGTGCCTGCGGCTGGTGCAAGGACAAGTACGGCGTCTCGTGGCAGGTCATCCCGCGCGAGCTCGAGGAGCTCTCCGGTGACTACTCGACCGACGGCAACCAGCGGGTGTGCGCAGCGATGCTGACGATGAAGAAGATCGACGTGGCCGCGCTGCAGGCCGCGTACGACGGCGACTGACGCAGCCGGCCGACGCCGCTGCCACCCGACCAGCGGCGTCTGAGAACCGGCCCGGCGGCAACCGGAGGAGCATGGGACGTCTGCTCACCGTCGGCCACGGCACCCTCGACCGGGACGGCCTCGCGGCACTGCTCGCCGGTGCCGACGTCGAGCTGCTGGTCGACGTACGCCGCTTCCCCGGCAGCCGGCGCAACCCGGACGTGGCCACGGACGCGCTGGCCCGATGGCTCCCCGAGGCCGGCATCGACTACCGCTGGGACGAGCGCCTGGGCGGCCGGCGCCGCCGCGGGCCCGACGACGACCCGGAGGGCGACCGCTGGTGGCGCGTCGAGGCGTTCCGTGCGTACGCCGCGCACACCCGCACCCCGGAGTTCCTGGCCGCGCTCGACGACCTCGCCGCGGACGCGGCAGGGCGGACGACGACGGCGATCATGTGCAGCGAGACCGTCTGGTGGCGGTGCCACCGCAGGCTGGTGGCCGACGCGGCGCTGCTGCTGCGCGGCATCGCCGTCGCCCACCTCGCCCACGACGGCCGGACGACGCCGCACGAGCCGTCGGAGGGTGCCGAGGTGCGCGGCGGCGAGCTCCACTACGACGCGGCGGGAGCGTGACCGCGGTGGACGAGGAGTACATCGAGGCGGTGCTCACGCTGGTCGAGCAGGTGCCGCCCGGTCGGGTCACGACGTACGGCGACCTCGCCCGAGCCGTCGGCTCGGCCGGTCCGCGACAGGTCGGCCGGGTGATGGCGCTGCACGGCGACGCCGTGCCGTGGTGGCGCGTGGTGCACGCGGACGGCCGGCCCGCGACCTGCCACGGCGGCACTGCCGTCGACCACCTCCGCGCCGAGGGTGTGGCGTTCGTCGACGGGCGCCGGGTGGACCTGACGGCGGCCCGGATCGGCTGACCCGGGCCACCGCTCGCCGTCACTTGCGGGCGACGACGATCCCGTCGATGCGCACGGGGCGCCTGGTGGTGGTGCGGATGGTGATGGTCGCGCCCTTCTTCAGTGGCGGGAGGTTGACCACGGCCTTGTGCTTGGTCGTGCCGTTGAGGGAGAAGCGCTTGACGACCTTGCCGGCGTAGCGGACCTCGAGGGCGCCGCTGCCCCTGGCCTTGGTGACGACGAGGGCGGCGCGGCCCTGGGGGACGCCCTTGAGAGTGAGGGTGCGGCCCTTCTGGTTGGTGGTGGTCGCGGTGCCGTAGAGGAACCTGGCGCCGGTGACTCGTTTCCAGCCCCTGGAGGCCTTCAGTGCCCGGTCGTCGAGGGGGAGGGTGGTGCAGCGCTCGGTGCTCCACGGGGAGGTGACGCCGTGGCCGTCGCGGGAGCGGGCCTGGTAGCAGACCTGTCCGCCGCGGGCGACGTTGAGGTTGCGGGTCGTGGTGGTGGTGTCGGCGAGCAGGGTGGTCCAGGCGCCGAGGTTCGCCTTCCAGGTGGCCTTGCGGTAGCGGACGTCGTAGCTGGCGATGCCGGGGATCGCGTCGGTCCCGGACCAGCCGAGCGTGACCGGTGACGTCATCGTGGTCGCCGGCAGGGGACTCGTGTGGACGGTCGGCGGGTCGACGCGATGGTCGATGTACGTGAACACCACGCGGGGCGTCCCGTCGCCGTGGGTGCGGGTTGGGGCGTCGGGCCCGAAGATGCTGAAGGAGGTGCCGCCTCCGCCGCCCGCACCGTTGCCGTCGCGACCGCCTCCGCCGCCACCTCCGCCACCGGGCCAGCCGGCGCCGCCGCCTCCGCCTCCGGAGTGGTACTGCGTGGTGTTGGGGTGGCTGATGGCCCAGCCGCCGTCGCCCCCACGTCCCCACCCTCCATCAGCTCCCGCTTCACCCTCGAAATCGCTGAGGTTCCAGCCGCCGATGCCGCCTGAGCCCGGTCCGGTGGGGCTTCCCGGTGCGCCAGGGGTCGCGGACACTGCGTTCTCGCCCTGGCCGCCGGCCTGGCCGCTGTCGCCGCCTGCGCCGCAACGTCGATCTTCGTGACAGAAGCCGCTACCGCCTCCTCCGCCCGGGGCGACGAACAGCACGGGGTCGGGGGCAGGGCCGAAGATCTCCGTGGCGCCGCCCCCGCTGCCAGCATTCTGGCCGCCCGCGCCACCGCCGTTGGCGCCACCGGGGACCGGCTCGCCGTACGTGCCGTTGCGGCCGTTGCCGCCCACCTCGAAGGTCAGGGTCTGGCCGGGTGCGAGCACCTGGTTGCCGCCCGCGCTGAACGGGACCGGCACCGTCTGGGTGAGGTGCGCGCCACGACCTCCGGCCGCTCCCTTGTACCCGGGCCAACCCGTGACGACGCCGTGGCCGCCGTCGCCGCCGACTGCCTCGATGGTCAGCTCGGTGACGTGGTCGGGGATGGTGAAGGTGCCGACCCCGGTCTCGGTGTAGGTGCAGGTGACGGTGATGCCTGCGGCGTCGCAGCCGTCCTGCAGGGTGGGTACGGCGTGGCCGGCGCCCGGCACGGCCGCGAGGCCCGCGGCCGAGAGGGCGGTGATCGCGCCGAGCGTGGCGGCGCGCCTGATGGTGCCCATGGAGGTCTCCTCCGAGATCGGTGGCCCGTCGTGCACGAAGAGGGAGAGGGCACGACGAGCAGGGTTGGTGTGGCCGTCAGCCTAGGAATGCCGGGTCGGCGCTCGGGGGCCTTTCAGCAAGGGAATGCAATGACCGGGGTCAGGTGGCGAAAACTCCGGGGTTGACGCGCAGGGGCCCCGGGGTGCGGAGGCCTTGACGCTCAGATCTTGCGCAGGCGCACCCAGTCGACCGAGTGGTCGGCGGACTTGCGCAGCACGAGGGTGGCGCGCGAGCGGGTGGGCAGCACGTTCTCCGACAGGTTCGGGCCGTTGATCGTGTCCCAGATCCGGCGGGCCTCGTCGACGGCCGAGTCGTGGCTCAGCGCGGCGTACTTGGCGAAGTAGGAGTCCGGGTCGCGGAAGGCGGTCTCGCGCAGCCGGAGGAAGCGGTCGACGTACCACTCGCGGATGTGGTTGGTGTTGGCGTCGACGTAGATGGAGAAGTCGAAGAAGTCCGAGAGGCCCAGGCCGGTCCGGCCGTCGCCGCGCACCCGCGCGGGCTGGAGGACGTTGAGGCCCTCGACGATGACGATGTCCGGCTTGCGGATGACGACCTTCTCGTCCGGGAGCACGTCGTAGACCAGGTGCGAGTAGACCGGCGCCTCGACCTCGTCCTTGCCGGACTTGATGTCGATCACGAAGCGCATCAGCGCCTTGCGGTCGTAGGACTCCGGGAAGCCCTTGCGCTCCAGCAGGCCGCGGCGGACCAGCTCGGCGTTCGGGTAGAGGAAGCCGTCGGTGGTGACCAGCGCCACGTGCGGGTGCTCGGGCCAGCGCGCGAGCATCTGCTGGAGCACGCGGGCGGCGGTCGACTTGCCGACCGCGACCGACCCGGCGAGGCCGATCACGAAGGGCGTGCGCGGGGGAGTGAGGCCGTGCAGGAACTCCTGCTGCTCGCGGTGCAGCGCCGACGCGGCCTTCACCCGCAGGCTGAGCAGGCGCGACAGCGGCAGGTAGACGTCCTGGATCTCCGCGAGGTCGAGCTGGTCGCCCAGGCCGCGCAGCCGGAGGATCTCCTCGCTGGTGAGCGGGCTCTCCGTCTCCGAGGCGAGCATCGCCCAGGTGGCGCGGTCGAGCTCGACGTACGGCGAGGTCTCCCGCGACGAGTCCTCGCCGTGGGTCCCCGGCGACTCCGCGGCCGTGACCATGGCGACGATTGTTCCAGCCGCGTCGTGTCGGTCTTACGGCGGCGTCGGAACTAGACTGCTGCCCCATGTGCGGGATCGTCGGATATGTCGGGCCCAGGTCGGCCACGGACACGGTCATCGACGGCCTGCGGCGCCTGGAGTACCGCGGCTACGACTCGGCCGGGGTCGCGGTCGTCGACGGCGGTGCCATCGCGCTCGAGAAACGGGCCGGCAAGCTCGCGAACCTGGAGAAGGCGCTCGACGAGTCGCCGCTCCCGGTCGCGCACACCGGGATCGGGCACACCCGCTGGGCCACCCACGGCCCGCCGAACGACGTCAACGCCCACCCGCACACCGGCGGCGCCCGCCGGGTCGCGCTGGTGCACAACGGCATCATCGAGAACTTCGTGGAGCTCCGCGAGCGGGTCGAGGCCGACGACCACGAGCTGCTCTCCGACACCGACACCGAGATCGTGGCCCACCTCGTGGAGCTGCAGGTCCAGTCGGGCATCGACCTGGCGACCGCCATGCAGCGCGTCTGCCAGCAGCTCGACGGCGCGTTCACCCTCGTCGCGATCGACGCCGCGGAGCCCGGCACGGTCGTCGCCGCCCGCCGCAACTCGCCGCTGGTCGTCGGCCTGGGCGAGGGGGAGAACTTCCTCGGCTCCGACGTCGCCGCGTTCATCGAGCACACCCGCGAGGCGCTCGAGCTCGGCCAGGACCAGATCGTCGTGATGACCCGCGACGAGGTGAAGGTCACCGACTTCCACGGCCGGCCGGTCGAGGCGAAGCAGTTCCACGTCGACTGGGACCTCTCCGCGGCGGAGAAGGACGGCCACGACTGGTTCATGCGCAAGGAGATCTTCGAGCAGCCGCGCGCCGTCGCGGACTCGCTGATCGGCCGTCGTACGGCGAAGGGGCAGCTGCAGCTCGACGAGATGCGCCTGGCCGACGAGGAGCTGCGCGACGTCGACAAGATCATCATCATCGCCTGCGGCACGTCCTTCTACGCCGGCATGGTCGCCAAGTACGCGATCGAGCACTGGACCCGCACGCCGGTCGAGGTCGAGCTCGCCTCCGAGTTCCGCTACCGCGACCCGATCATCGACTCGACCACGCTGATCGTGGCGATCAGCCAGTCCGGCGAGACCGCCGACACCCTGCAGGCGATCCGGCACGCGCGCTCGCAGCGCGCGAAGGTGCTGGCGATCTGCAACACCAATGGCTCGTCGATCCCGCGCGAGTCCGACGCGGTGATCTACACCCACGCCGGCCCCGAGATCGGCGTCGCGTCGACCAAGGGCTTCCTGACCCAGCTGGTCGCCTGCTACCTCCTCGCGCTCTACATGGCCCAGGTCAAGGGCACCCGCTTCGGCGACGAGATCGACGAGATCATGGAGCAGCTCGAGGCGATGCCCGGCCACATCGAGACCGTGCTCGGGGACGCCGAGGCCGTCTACGCGCTCGCCCGCGAGCACGCCGGCACCCGCTCGGTGCTCTTCCTGGGCCGCCACGCCGGCTACCCGGTGGCGCTCGAGGGTGCGCTCAAGCTCAAGGAGCTGGCCTACCTGCACGCCGAGGGCTTCGCCGCCGGCGAGCTCAAGCACGGCCCGATCGCCCTCGTCGAGGAGGGCCTGCCGGTGCTGTGCGTCGTGCCGCCCAAGGGGCGCGACTACCTGCACGGCAAGATGCTGAGCGGCATCCAGGAGGTCCGCGCGCGGGGTGCCCGGACGATCTGCCTCGCCGAGGCCGGCGACAGCTCGATCGAGCCGTACGCCGACCACCTGATCCGCCTGCCGAAGGTGCCGGTGCTGCTGCAGCCGCTCGTCGCGATCCTGCCGCTGCAGCTGTTCGCCTGCGAGCTCGCCACCGCGCTGGGCCACGACGTCGACCAGCCGCGCAACCTGGCCAAGTCGGTCACGGTCGAGTAGGCCCGGGACCAGCCGTGGCAGTCGTCGGGGTCGGCATCGACGTGTGCGAGATCGCCCGGTTCGACGAGTCGTGCCGGCGTACCCCCGCGCTGGTGGAGAAGCTCTTCGTCGAGGCCGAGCGCGACCGCCCGATCAGCTCGCTGGCCGCGCGCTTCGCCGCCAAGGAGGCGCTCGCCAAGGCGCTCGGCGCGCCGCGCGGGATGGCCTGGCACGACGCGGAGGTGGTCTCGGAGGACACCGGCCGGCCGCGCTTCGTGCTGCGCGGCACGGTCCTGGCCGAGGCCGAGGCGCAGGGCGTGCGCTCGGTCCACCTGTCCCTGACCCACGACGGCGGGATCGCGTCCGCGGTCGTCGTCCTCGAGGACTGAGCGGAGGCCCCATGCTGCGCGCGCACACGGTCGAGGAGGTCCGCGCCGCCGAGGCAGTGCTGATGGCCACCCTGCCCGAGGGCGCCCTGATGCAGCGTGCCGCCTCCGGCCTCGCCTACGCCGTCGTCGACCTGCTCGGCGGCGCCTACGGGCGTCGGGTGGTGCTGCTGGTGGGCTCCGGCGACAACGGCGGTGACGCGCTGTACGCCGGCGCGATGCTCGCTCGCCGTGGCGCGCTCGTCGAGGCGTGGCTGCTGTCCGCGACCGTGCACGAGGCCGGGCTCGCGGCCCTGCGCGGCGCGGGGGGCCGGGTCGGCACCCCGCGGCCCGGCACCGCCTTCGACGTCGTGGTCGACGGCATCGTCGGGATCGGCGGCCGCCCGGGGTTGCGCGACGACGCCCGTGACGCGCTCGAGGTGCTCGGCGGCGTCCCGGTCGTCGCGGTCGACACCCCCTCCGGGGTCGACGTCGACTCCGGAGCCGCGCCCGACGACCACGTGGTCGCCGACCTCACCGTCACCTTCGGCACGCACAAGGCCTGCCACCTGCTCGACCCCGCCTCCCTGGCCTGCGGCGCGGTCGAGCTGGTCGACATCGGGCTCGACCCCCACCTCCCGCCCGCCTCGGTAGAGGCGCTGCAGCCGGAGGACGTCGCAGCGATGCTGCCGGTGCCCGACCCCGAGGACCACAAGTACACCCGCGGCGTGGTCGGTGTCCGTGCCGGCTCCGCCGCCTACCCCGGCGCCGGGCTGCTCAGCGTCGCCGGCGCGGCCTGCGGGCTGGCCGGGATGGTGCGCTACGACGGCGACGAGTCCGTGCTCGCGCTCGTCCGCGCCGCGCACCCGGAGGTCGTCGGACCCGGACGCGTGCAGGCCTGGGTCGTCGGCTCCGGCAGCGACACCGGCGCCGAGCAGGCGCTGCGCGACGCCCTCGCCGACGACGTGCCCGTGGTGGTCGACGCCGACGCGCTCGCCTTCGCGGACCTCGCGCGGGGCACGGACGCGGTGCTCACCCCGCACGCCGGCGAGCTGTCCCGGATGCTCGGCGTCGACCGCGACGCCATCGAGGCGGAGCCGCTGGCCCACGCCCGCTCCGCGGCCCGGGAGTACGACGCCGTGGTGCTCCTCAAGGGCCGCCACACCGTCGTCGCCCGGCCCGATGGGCGGGTCCGGGTCACCACGACCGGGACCCAGTGGCTGGCGACCGCCGGCGCCGGCGACGTGCTCGGCGGCGTCATCGGGGCGCTGCTCGCGACCGGGCTCGACCCCTTCGACGCCGCGTCCGCCGGGTCGTGGCTGCACGGCGCCGCGGCGACCCTCGCAGCCCAGGACGGCCCGATCGTCGCGAGCGACGTGGCGGTGGCGCTGCCGGACCTGATCGCCGGGATGGGACGATAGGTCCCATGTCCCGCCCGCCGCTCGGCCCTGCCGAGGTCGTCGTCGACCTGGCGGCGATCCGCTCGAACGCCCGTGTGCTGCGCGAGCTGGCGGGCGTCCCGCTGGTCGCCGTGGTCAAGGCCGACGGCTACGGCCACGGCATGGTCGAGGTCGCCCGCGCGGCCCGCGAGGGCGGCGCCGACTGGCTGGCGACCGCCACCGTCGAGGAGGCGCTCACCCTGCGTGCCGCCGGCGTCGACGGACCGCTGCTGTGCTGGATCGCCGGTCCCGGCGCGGACCTCGCCGCGGCCGCCGCCGCGGGCATCGACCTGACCTTCTCCTCCGAGGAGCAGCTCGCCGACCTCGCCCGCGCCTTCGAGGGGCGCACCGACCCGGCCCGGATCCAGGTCAAGGTCGACACCGGCCTGTCCCGCGCCGGCGCGCCCCGTGCCGCGTGGGAGTCGCTCTTCGCCGCGGCACGCGCCGGCGAGGAGGCCGGCCGCTGGCGGGTCACCGGCATCTGGTCGCACCTCGCCTGCGCCGACGAGCCCGCCCACCCGGCCAACGACCGGCAGGAGCAGGTCTTCCGTGACGCCGAGGCAGCCGGCCTGCGCCCGGAGGTGCGCCACCTCGCCAACTCCGCCGCCACGATCCTGCGCCCGTCGGTGCGCTTCGACGCGGTCCGCTGCGGCATCGCGCTCTACGGCCTCGACCCGGCGCCGGGGGAGGCGACCGACGTCGGCCTGGTGCCCGCGATGACCGTCCGCGCCCCGCTGATGATGGTCAAGGACCTCGCCGTCGGCGACGCGGTCTCCTACGGCCAGAGCTGGACCGCCGAGCAGCCCACGACCGTGGGCCTGGTGCCGGTCGGCTACGGCGACGGCATCCCGCGCGCGGCCTTCCGCGCCGACGCGCCCGGCGCTGCTGCCCGGGTCGGCATCGCCGGCGCGCTGCGCCCGATCCGCGGCACCGTCTGCATGGACCAGGTCGTCGTCGACCTCGGCGGCGACCGGCCGCCGCTCGGCAGCGAGGTCGTCGTGCTCGGCCCGCCCGGCGCCGGCGGCCCGACCGCCCAGGACTGGGCCGAGGCCTGCGGCACCATCAACTACGAGATCGTGACCAGGATCGGGGGCCGGATGGGCCGCAGGTACGTCGACAGCGACGCTGCCGGGGGAGAGCGGTGAGCCGTCGCGGACGGGTCGTCGGCTCGCTCGCCGGCGCCCTCGGCCTCGCCGCCGGCACCGCCGCGGTCGGGATCCTGCGCCAGCAGCGGCAGATCAGCCGCCGCGCCGGCGACTCGGTGCCCTTCGGCTCCCTGCGGTCGGCACCGCTGACGGTCGTCGCGGAGGACGGCGTCACGCTGCACGTCGAGGTCGACGAGGTGGACGCGCCGGCACCGGGCAGCGCAGTCGACCGGCTGTTCCGTCGTACCAGCGCGGCGCCGGCGGTCACCGTCGTGTTCGTCCACGGCTACTGCCTCAACCTCGACTGCTGGCACTTCCAGCGCGCGGCCTACCGCGGCCTGGTGCGAGCGGTCTACTACGACCAGCGCTCCCACGGCCGCTCCGGCAACTCCGACCGCGCCCACTCGACCATCGAGCAGCTCGGCCGCGACCTGCACACCGTGCTCGAGCACGTCGTCCCGGAGGGGCCGGTCGTCCTGGTCGGCCACTCCATGGGCGGCATGTCGATCGTCGCGCTCGCCGAGCAGTTCCCCGAGCTGATCGGCGACCGCGTCGTCGGGGTCGGCCTGATCTCGACGACCGCGGGTGGCCTCGACCCGGGTCGGCTCCTCGTGCCTCTGCTGCCCGCGCGGCTCAGCGGCCCGCTGGCCAGCCGGGCCGTGCGCACCCTGCACCTGGGCCACAAGGCCATCGACGTGCTGCGCCGGGCCGGCTCGGCCGTCGCCTCGGTCGCCACCGACCGGTTCGCCTTCGGCGAGGAGGTGCCGCGCGGGTATGTCGAGTTCGTCGACGAGATGCTCGCCGCGACCCCCTTCGAGACGGTCGCGGACTTCTTCCCGAACTTCGCGAGCCTCGACAAGTTCCACGCCGTCGAGGTGCTCGGCGCCGTGCCGGTGTCGGTCATCTGCGGCACCGCCGACCGGCTCACGTCGATCGGCCACTCCCGCAAGCTGCAGTCGCGGATCCCCGGTGCGCGGCTGCTGGAGTGCGAGGGCGCGGGCCACATGGTCGTCATGGAGCGGCACGAGCTGGTCAACGCCGAGCTCGACCAGCTGATCACCGCCGCAGCGGAGAGGGCCGTCGCCCGGTGACCGCGATCGTGGAGGTCGGCCCCGAGCGCGCCGCCGACGTCCTGGCCGTCGTGCGCGCCGCCTTCGCGGCTCGACCCGTGCTCGACCCGCCCGCCGACGCGTTGTCCGAGACCGAGGAGACGATCGCGGCCAAGCTCGCCCCCGGCGGCGGGCTGCTCGTGCTCGACGGTGACCGGCCCGTCGGCGCCGTGGTCCTCGACCCCGTCGGCGACGCGATCGTGCTGCGGCGCTTCGGCGTCGACCCCGCCGCCCAGGGGCGCGGCATCGCCCGCGAGCTGGTGCGCGCCGCGCTCGCCGTCGCCGCCCGCCGCCCCGGGATCCGCCGGGTCGAGATCGTCGCTCGCGAGGAGCTGCCGCGTACGACGAAGTTCTGGCGCGACATGGGCTTCGTCGAGACCGGCCGCCACACGCCGTACATCGAGATGGCCCGGCCCGTGCCGCTCGTCGTCGAGGTGCCCTCGGCCGAGGAGATGCGCGCGCTCGGCGAGCGCCTCGCGGGCCTGCTGCGCCCCGGCGACGTCGTCGTGCTCTCCGGCGAGCTCGGCGCCGGCAAGACCACCTTCACCCAGGGCCTCGGCGCCGGCCTCGGCGTGCGCGGCGGGATCACCTCCCCGACCTTCGTCATCGCCCGGGTGCACCCGCCGCTCGGGGACGGCCCCGCGCTGGTGCACGTCGACGCCTACCGCCTGCACGGCCAGGCCGAGCTCGACGACCTCGACCTCGACACCGACCTCGACGAGGCCGTCACCGTCGTGGAGTGGGGCACCGGCCTCGCCGAGGGCCTCGCCGACGCCCGGCTGGAGGTGCGCATCGTGCGCGCCACGGCCGCCACGGACGTCGACCCCGAGGCCGACCCGCGTCTGGTCGAGGTCGACCCCGTCGGCCTGCGCTGGCTGGGCGTCGACCTCACCGCCTGACGACCTGGGCATAACCACCGGGAGGGGCCGCTCGCCGTACCTCAGCCATCGGGAGTGCGGCGAAGCGACCGGAGGCTTGCCGCCAGGCGGGCTGTACCGCCTCCCGGAGGCAACGGGGCGCGCTCGCGCCATTGAGGGTCCCGGGACGGAGGTCCCGGTCGACTAGCCACCCCGGGCGTCGAGGACGGCCCGTTCGCGGGTACGGCCGACCCCTCGATCTCTTTACCTTGGACGGTGGGAGCAAGTCTGGGGGAGGGATTCTGCGATGCGTGCACTCAGGTGCCTGCTCGCGCTGCTGGTGGCGGTCGGCCTGTGGGCCGGTGCACCGTCGGGCGCGGAGGCGAAGCGTGCCCCGGCGCCGGTGCTGGAGCGGCCAGCGACGTCGTCGAAGAACGTGGTCTTCAAGGGCCGGGCCAGGGCCCGCGCGGTCGTGAGGATCCAGGTCCGGACGACCCGCTGGGTCACCGTGCGCAAGGTCCGCGCCACCCGCGCCGGCCGCTACCGCGTCGTCGTGCCGCGCCCGGCCCGGACCCGCGCCTACCGGGCCGTGTCCGGCAACCGCACGAGCGGCGTACGCCGGGTCGCGGCGCGCCCCGCGCCGAGGCCTGCCCCGAAGCCGACCCCGACGCCCGAGCCCGCGCCGGCGCCGACCGACGCGTGCGGCGAGCGCCCGGCCCGCCCCGGCGGCGGCCACTACGAGTGCTCCCTCGTCGAGGACTTCACCGGGACCGAGCTCGACCCCACGCTGTGGCTGGGGCAGAACATGCTGGGCCAGGGCGACCGGTGCGTGGCCGCGAACCCGCAGACCGTGGCCGTCGCCGACGGCACCCTCCGGCTCAGCGTCGTCCCCGCGACCGAGGCGCACCCGTGCCCGCTGCGCGCTGACGGCACCCGCGGCACGTACGCCGCCGGGTGGATCTCCACGCACGGCCGGTGGAGCCAGCAGTACGGTCGGTTCGAGGCCCGGATGAAGGTGCAGGCCACCAGCCTGCCCGGCCTGCACGAGGCCTTCTGGCTCTGGCCCGACACCCGCTTCTCCTCCGACGCGGACTGGCCGCGCAGCGGCGAGATCGACATCGCCGAGACCTACTCGGTCTACCCGGACCTGGTCGTGCCCTTCCTCCACTACGAGGTCGGCGAGGTGCCGCAGCCCGGGGTCAACACCGCCTGGAACTGCAGCACCACTCGCGGCGAGTGGCACACCTACGCCCTCGAGTGGACGGCCGACCGGCTCGAGATCCTGGTCGACGGCAAGACCTGCCTGGTCAACACGAGCGCCGCGGCGACCTTCCGCAAGCCCTTCATCATCAACCTCAGCCAGCTCCTCGGCGCCGGCGCCAACCTGCCCGACGGCCGGCTCGCGCTGCCCGCGACCATGGAGGTCGACTGGGTCAAGGTCTGGGCGTAGCCGCCCGGTCCACAGCCGGCGGGCGCTAGCGTGACCCGCCGTGCGTCCCTCCCGCCCCGTGCTGCTGCTCCTCGTGGGGCTGGTGACGGTGCTCGCGGCCGCAGCGGCGTGGTGGGTCCAGCGCCCTGACGAGCCGCTGGGTCCCGACGGGCCGTGCGGTCCGCCGGTGCGCAAGGACGGCGGCGGGACCTGGGAGTGCACCTTCGCCGAGGACTTCGACGGCGACCGCCTCGACCCGGACACCTGGACGGCCACCCAGCTGGTCGGCTCCGACGACCTCTGCATGGTCGACCACCCGAGCACGGTCTCCGTCGCCGACGGCCGGCTCCGGCTCTCCGTCGTCGCGGCCGACGACACCACCCCCTGCCCGGTGCGCGCCGACGGCACCCGGGCGTCGTACGCCGGCGGCTGGGTCACGACGGACGGCCGGTGGAGCCAGCAGTACGGCCGCTTCGAGGCGCGGATCCGGGTGCAGGACGCCGACGGGCCGGGCCTGCACGAGGCGTTCTGGCTGTGGCCGGACACGCGCTACGGCGCTGACCGGCCGTGGCCGCAGTCGGGCGAGATCGACGTCATGGAGACCTACTCGCACCGGCCCGACCTCGTCATCCCGTTCCTGCACTACGCGGCGGGCGAGAAGCCCGTCAACGGCGTGAACACGGCCTGGGACTGCCGGACCACCCGCGGCGAGTGGCACACCTACACCCTCGAGTGGACGGCCGACCGGCTGGAGGTCCTCGTCGACGGCGACAGCTGCCTGGTGAACACCGAGGGCGCGCCCGCGTTGCGCAAGCGGTTCATCATCGCCCTCACGCAGTCGATGGGGACCGGCGAGAACGCCTACGACGGCTCGGTGCCGCTGCCGGTGACCATGGAGGTCGACTGGGTCCGCGCCTGGCGCTGAGCGCCGGACACCCGTCCAGCCGGTCGGCCCCGCGACCGTGGTCAGATCGGGCTACGCCGTTGACTCCCTTCCGACGGATCCGGTCCGGACCGCTGTCCCCGGACCGCCCGCCGGGGTTACCGTCACCCCAGGGAGCTCGTCTCGGGGTCTCAGCAACATCATGGGGGGATTTGTCATGCGTTCGATCCGTCGCGCCACCACGCTCGCGGCCGGCCTGCTCGCCGCCGCACTCGCCGTGCCGCTCGCACCACCATCGGTCGCGCCGGCGGTGTCCGCGCCGCCGTCGCAACCGGGCGGCCCGGCCAAGCCGGCCAAGCCCGACTGCGGTGCCCGCGTCGCCAAGCCGGGCGGCGGCAACTGGACCTGCACGCTCGCCGAGGAGTTCGCCGGCTCGGCCCTGGACGACGCCGTCTGGGCCGGGCACAACCTGCTCGGCTCCGGCGACATGTGCGTGCTGAGCACGCCCCGCACCGTGTCGGTGTCGGGCGGCGCGCTGCACCTGTCCGTCGTACCGGCCGACGCCACGACCCAGTGCCCGCGGCGCGCCGACGGTACGCGCGGCTCCTACGTGGCCGGCTGGGCGACGACCTACCACCGCTTCAGCCAGCAGTACGGCCGGTTCGAGGCCCGGATGCGGGTCCAGGCGGCGTCGGCGCCCGGCCTGCACGAGGCGTTCTGGCTGTGGCCCGACACCCGCTACGCCGCGGACTCGCCGTGGCCGGAGACGGGCGAGATCGACATCGTCGAGCTGCACTCCTCGCACCCGGACATGGCGGTGCCGTTCCTGCACTACAGCGACGACCGGCTCGGCCCGGTGCACGGGCTCAACACGTCGTGGACCTGTGCCACCACCCGCGGCGCGTGGCACACCTACACCCTCGAGTGGTTCGCCGACCGGGTGACGATCCTCGTCGACGGCAAGACCTGCCTGACCAACACTGCCGGCGCCAGCAGCTTCCAGAAGCCGTTCATCATCAACCTCACCCAGCTCCTGGGCAGCGGCACCAACGCCTACGACGGGCGGGTCCCGCTGCCGGCCACCATGGACGTCGACTACGTGAAGGTCTGGCGCTGACCGGCTGGGGCGGTACCGGAACCGGTGTCCGGGGCTGAGACGCAGAACTGGTACCTGTTCCACTTCCGCCCGGCGGCGGCTATCTTGACGGGCACCGGGGGAGCTCCACCCCCGCCTGCACCGAGCCGCCGAGGGACATGGGGATCCGATGCGCGCGTTGAAGTCCGCCCTGGCGGCCGTCTGCCTGCTGGCGACGGCGCTCGCCGTACCCCTCGCGCCGACGGCCCCGGCCCCCAGCGCTGGGGCCGCGGCCGACCCCTGCGGGGCACCGGTCTACCGGGCCACCGGCGGCCGGTGGACCTGCACGCTCGCCGAGCACTTCAACGGCTCCCGCCTCGACCCGAACCGCTGGGTCGCGCTCAACCAGGCCGGGAGCGGTGACCTGTGCGTGCTCAACAGCCCGCGGACCGTGGCGGTCAGCATGGGCAAGCTGCGGCTCAGCGCGGTGCGGACCGGACTGGCGTTGCGCTGCCCGCTGCGCGCGAACGGGACCCGGGCCACCTTCGCCGGCGCCACGGTGAGCAGCCACTACCGGTTCAGCCAGCAGTACGGCCGCTTCGAGGCCCGGATCAAGGTGCGCGGCGCGAGCCAGCCGGGCCTGCACGAGGCGTTCTGGCTGTGGCCGGACGCGCGCTACTCCTCGGACAAGAACTGGCCGACCAGCGGCGAGATCGACGTCATGGAGACCTACTCGTCCCAGCCGCAGCTCAACGTGCCCTTCCTGCACTACTGGGCCGACGCCTACGGCCCGATCGACGGCTTCAACACGTCGTGGAGCTGCAAGGCGCCCCGCGGGCTGTGGCACACCTACGTGCTGGAGTGGACGGCCAGCCAGCTGAGCATCAGCGTCGACGGCCGCACCTGCCTGACCAGCGTCCACGCGGCGCCGAGCTTCCGCAAGCGGATGATCCTCAACTTCAGCCAGTTCCTCGGCGGCGGCAACAACCTCTACACCGGCCGGGTGTCGCTCCCCGCGACCATGGAGGTCGACTGGGTGAAGGTCTGGCGCTGATCGCCAGCGGGTAGCCTCGATCCGTGCTGCTGGCCTTCGACACCGCGTCGCCGACGGTGACCGTCGCCCTCCACGACGGCTCGGACGTCGTCGCCTCGGCGACCGCGACGAGCGCGATGCGCCACGGCGAGCAGCTCGCGCCGCTGGTCGCGCAGGTGCTCGAGCAGGCCGGCGCGAAGCCCGCCGACCTCACCGCGATCGCCGTCGGTGTCGGTCCGGGCCCGTTCACCGGTCTGCGGGTCGGGCTGGTCACCGCCCGCACGATGGGCCACGTCCTCCAGGTCCCCGTGCACGGCGTCTGCTCGCTCGACGCCCTCGCGGTCGAGGCCGTCGAGACCGGGACCGTGGACGGGGACTTCGTGGTCGCGACCGACGCGCGGCGCAAGGAGGTCTACCTGGCGTCGTACGACCGCGAGGGGCGCAGGCACCACGACCCCGTCGTCGACCGCCCGGCCGTGCTCGCCACCGACCGACCGGTCGTGGGGGAGGGCGCCGCGCTCTACCCCGACGCGTTCCCCGCCGGCCGCGCGCCGCTGCGGCCCGACGCCGTGTGGCTGGCACGTGCCGTGGCGAGCCGCCGCGTCGACGTGCTCGAGCCCGAGCCGATGTACCTGCGCCGACCCGACGCGGAGGTCCCGCGCTCGCCCAAGGCCGTCCTCCCCGACGCCGTCCCGGGCCCGTGAGCGTCGTCGTCCGCGCCGCCGGCCGCAACGACGTCGCCGACATCGCCGCCCTGGAGGTGGAGGCGTTCCCCCTCGACCCGTGGTCGCCGGTCCTGCTCGAGCAGGCCGTCGACGGGACCGTCCCGACCGTCGGCATCCTCGTCGCGGAGCAGGACGGCGGGTTCGCCGGCTACGCCGTGGTCAGCGTCGTCGACGTCGACGCCGAGCTGCAGCGGATCGCCGTGCCCGAGGACCTGCGTCGCTCCGGCATCGCCCGCACCCTGCTCGTGGCCGTGCACCAGCACGCCGGGGAGCGCGGCGCGGAGCGGCTGCTGCTGGAGGTCCGCGAGGACAACATCGCTGCCCGGCTCTTCTACGAGCACCACGACTTCACCGAGCTCGGCCGCCGGCCGCGCTACTACCGCGACGGTGCCACGGCGCTCGTCCTCAGTGCATCAGTGAGAATGGCCCTGTGAAGAGCGAACCGCTGGTCCTCGGCATCGAGACGTCCTGCGACGAGACGGGGGTCGGCATCGTCCGCGGCCACACCCTGCTCGCCGACGCCGTCGCCAGCAGCGTCGACCAGCACGCCCGCTTCGGCGGCGTCGTGCCGGAGGTCGCCAGTCGTGCCCACCTCGAGGCGATGGTGCCGACGATCCAGCGCGCGTGCGAGACCGCCGGCGTGCAGCTGTCCGACGTCGACGCGATCGCGGTCACCCACGGCCCCGGCCTCGCCGGCGCGCTGCTCGTCGGTGTCGCCTCGGCGAAGGCGCTCGCGCTGTCCCTCGGCAAGCCGCTGTACGGCGTCAACCACCTCGCCGCCCACGTCGCCGTCGACCAGCTCGAGCACGGGCCGCTGCCCGAGCCCTGCCTGGCGCTGCTCGTGTCCGGCGGCCACTCCAGCCTCCTGCGGGTCACCGACGTGACCGGCCACGAGGGCGGCGTCGACCCGCTCGGCGCCACCATCGATGACGCGGCCGGCGAAGCCTTCGACAAGGTCGCCCGGCTGCTCGGCCTGCCCTTCCCCGGCGGGCCGCACATCGACCGTGCCGCCCGCGAGGGCAACCAGGTCGCGATCGACTTCCCGCGCGGCCTCACCAGCCGCCGCGACCTGGAGCGGCACCGCTTCGACTTCTCCTTTTCCGGCCTCAAGACCGCCGTCGCGCGCTGGGTCGAGGCGCGCCAGCGCTCCGGGGAGCCCGTGCCCGTCGCCGACGTCGCCGCGTCCTTCCAGGAGGCCGTGTGCGACGTGCTCGTGCGCAAGGCCCTCGACGCCGCCGCGGCCGAGGGCATCGAGGACCTCATGATCGGCGGCGGCGTCGCCGCGAACTCCCGGCTGCGCGCGCTGGCCGAGGAGCGCGCCGGCAAGCTCGGCATCCGGGTGCGGGTGCCGCGCCCGGGCCTGTGCACCGACAACGGTGCGATGGTCGCTGCGCTGGGCTCGACCATGGTCGCCCGCGGCCGCACCCCCTCGCCGCTGGACCTCCCCGCGGACTCCAGCCTGCCGGTCACCGACGTCCTCGCCGGTTGACCCGCCGCTCCGTCGTACCTCCCCACGGGTCGTGGCGGCTCGTGGCGGTCCTGTGGCTGGTCCTGTGGCTGGTCCTGTGGCTGGTCCTGCTGCCCCTGTAACACGTCGTTCGCGGGTGTTGCCGCCTTCCGGGCGCTGTCACACGCTGATCGCGGGTCTTCCCGCCTGTCGGCGTCTGTTCCAGCCCCACCCAGCGGGGGATCTCCGCGGTCACGGGGCGCCTGGGTCGGCGATCGACGTGTGACAGCGGCCGGTCGGCTGCCAGGGCCGCGAACCACGTGTGACAGCGGCCGGTCGGCTGCCAGGGCCGCGAACCACGTGTGACAGCGGCCGGTCGGCTGCCAGAGTAAGAGTCCCCAGGAGTGGTGGGCTTTGAGGAACCACGGCGAGGCTGCCTGACGTAGACGGCCATCGGCGGGATCTTCGGTGTGAAACGACCAAGAGACACACTGAAGGAGATCCACCGATGGCCTTGCCCCAGTCTGCCCTGTCCGAGCTGCTCGAGGCATTCCGTGCCGGTGATGGCGTCGATCTGATCCGTGATTCAGTCCGCGTCGCGCTGCAGGAGTTGATCGAGCTCGAAGCGACCGAGCGGATCGGCGCCGCCCCGTATGAGCG
>NZ_VLJQ01000063.1:0-57129 GCF_007829375.1 Nocardioides sp. J9
CAGCCGCTCGCTCCTGGTCCGGCGCGGGGTCCACGCCGGTGCCGGTGGTTCGCGCACACGGTGAGGCTCGCCGGCCGACCCGGCAACGCGCCCGATGGGAGTGCCACGTGGACCAAAACGAGAACGTGTTCTAGTATCTGTTCTATTCGGATCCCTCCACTAGGAGCGCACATGCACCACGACTTCTCTCCCGAGGTCACCGCCGTCCTCGACGGCGTCCGCGACCTGCTCCCGACGTTCCGTGACCGGGCAGAGGAGGGCGACCGCCTCCGGGTCATCCCGGACGCTTCGATCAAGGAGCTCGAGGAGACCGGGTTCTTCCGGCTGCTGCAGCCCCAGCGGTACGGCGGCCTCGAGGCCGACCCGGTCGCCTTCTACACCGCCGTCCGCGACATCGCGTCGGCCGACGGCTCGACCGGCTGGGTCGCCAGCGTGGTCGGCGTCCACCCCTGGCAGGTGGCGCTCTTCGACGACAAGGCCCAGCAGGCCGTGTGGGGCGCCGACCAGAGCGTGCGCCTGTCGTCGTCGTACGCGCCGACCGGCAAGGCGGTCGTGACCGAGGGTGGTTTCAAGCTCTCCGGCAAGTGGAGCTTCTCCTCCGGCAGCGACCACTGCTCGTGGGTGCTGCTCGGCGGCCTCGTGTTCAACGAGGAGGGCCAGGTCGTCGACTTCCGCACCTTCATGGTCCCGCGGGAGAAGTACCAGGTCGTCGACGTGTGGAACGTGGTCGGCCTGCGCGGCACCGGCTCCAACGACATCGTCGTGGAGGAGACCTTCATCCCCGAGGAGTTCACGCTCTCGATGGGGGAGACCGGCCAGTGCAAGGGCCCCGGCCAGGCGGTCAACACCAGCGACCTCTACAAGCTGCCGTTCCACTCGATCTTCACCTCGACGATCGCCACGCCGATCATCGGCATGGCCAAGGGTGCGTACGCCGAGCACGTCGAGATGCAGCAGAAGCGCGTCCGCGCGGCGTACCTCGGCGAGAAGGCGTCGCTCGACCCGTTCGCCGCCGTCCGCATCGCGCGTGCCTCGTCGGAGGTCGACGCGGCCTGGGCGCTGCTGATGAGCAACATCCGCGAGGAGCAGGCCCACGTCGCCCGCGGCGAGCAGGTCCCGCTCGAGCTGCGCCTGCGCGTGCGTCGCGACCAGGTGCTCGGCACCGCCCGGGCGATCGAGGCGATCGACGCGCTCTTCGAGGCGTCTGGTGGTCGCGCGCTCGCCGAGGGCACCTACCTCCAGCGCGCCTGGCGCGACTCGCACGCCGGTCGCGTCCACGCCGCCAACGACCCCGAGCGTGCGCTGCAGATGTACGGCGCCCAGCAGTTCGGGCACAAGGTCGACCCGGGGATGTACTGAGGTGAGCGGATCCAGCACGGACTACTCCAAGGAAGCGACCCGTCGCTCCGCGAAGGCGGGCGACATCACGCTGAACTACTACGAGGCCGGTCCTGAGGGCGGCTCGCAGGTCGGCGGTGGCCTGCCGTTCGTGATGCTGCACGGCGGCGGCCCCGGCGCGTCGGCGTGGAGCAACTTCGGCTCCGCGCTGCCGAAGTTCGCGCAGAGCTTCCGCACCCTGCTCGTCGACCAGCCCGGCTTCGGGCAGTCCGACAAGCCCGAGGTGAAGGCCAACTACTTCCGCCACTCGGCGGAGTACGTCGTCAAGCTGCTGGACGAGCTGCAGGTCGAGCGGGTCCACCTGCTCGGCAACTCCCTCGGCGGCGGTACGGCGATGCGGCTGGCCCTCGAGCATCCCGACCGCGTCGGCCGGCTGGTGCTCATGGGCCCGGGCGGGCTGTCGGTCAACCTGTTCCACGCCGACCCGACCGAGGGCGTGCAGCGGCTGATGGACTTCAGCATGAACCCCAGCCGCGAGGCGCTGCGGGCGTTCATCTCGACGATGGTCGTCAACCAGGCACTCGTCACCGACGAGCTCGTAGAGGAGCGCTTCGCCGACGCCACCGCCCCGGGCTCGCTGGAGGCGATGCGGTCCATGGGCGCGTCGTTCTGGAACCCGGAGTGGGCCGAGGACGGCATGCTCTGGCGCGAGGCGCACCGTCTGCGCAAGCACACCCTGCTCACCTGGGGGCGCGAGGACCGAGTCAACCCGCTCGACGGCGCGCTCGTCGCCCTCAAGCAGATCCCGAAGGCCCAGCTGCACGTCTTCCCGAACTGCGGCCACTGGGCCCAGATCGAGGCCGCGGACGAGTTCGCCGAGATCTGCACGGCCTTCCTGGCCCGACACGTGGAGAGGAGCCGCTGATGACCATCGACATCAAGTCCATGGGCTACATCCGGGTGGCGAGCACCGACCTGGACGCCTGGCAGAAGTTCGCCGGCAAGGTCCTCGGCCTCGCCGAGGGCCGCGGGCCCAACCCCGACCACCAGTACTGGCGCGTCGACGAGGTCTCCGCCCGCGTGGTGGTCTTCCCCTCCGACGTCGACCAGCTCGACTGCACCGGCTGGGAGGTCGCCGACCACCAGGCGCTGCAGGCCGCGCGCGAGCACCTGCAGAAGGCAGGTGTGGAGTTCGAGGAGGGCACCCCCGAGGAGCTCGCCGAGCGCCGGGTCCAGGAGCTGGTCCGCTTCCGCGACCCGTGGGACAACGTCTTCGAGCTCTACCACGGCATCACCTACGAGTCCCGACCCGTCGTGACGCCGTACGCCGCGAAGTTCGTCACCGGCGACCAGGGCCTCGGCCACATCGTGGTCCCTGTCCTCGACGACGTCGAGGCGCTGCGGTTCTACACCGAGGTGCTCGGCTTCCGCCTGCGCGACTCGATGAGCATGCCCGGGGAGTTCGTCGGCAAGGAGCCGGGGTCGAAGGTCTGGCTGCGCTTCCTCGGGGTCAACCCGCGCCACCACTCGCTGGCGTTCCTGCCGATGCCGAACCCCAGCAAGTGCGTGCACGTGATGTTCGAGGTCGACAAGCTCGACGACGTGGGTCGTGCGCTGGAGCGCGTGCGCAAGCACGGCGCGCCGCTGTCGGCGACCCTGGGCCGCCACATGAACGACGAGATGATCTCGTTCTACGTGAAGTCCCCGGGTGGCTTCGACGTGGAGTTCGGCACCGACGGCATGACGGTCGACGACAGCAAGTGGGTGGCGCGCGAGTCCACCGCGGTCTCGTACTGGGGCCACGTCTTCGGCGGTCAGTGAGGTCAGGACTACCGTGGGCACCGTGGCAGAGAACCAGGACGCGATCCCCGAGGGCATCAGCCCCGACGCCCGCGAGACCTGGCCCCACCCCGAGCTGATCCAGTCCTGGCTCGGCGACGCGGACATCGACTTCGAGCTGCGTCCCGGCGAGGAGGTCGCCGTCCACGACGACCCGGAGGCGCAGGCTGCGGCCCGCCGCTTCCGCGACGTCCTCGGCTGCTTCGCCAGCGGGATCACCGTCGTCACCACCATGAGTGGCGACGAGCCCGTGGGGATGACCTGCCAGTCGTTCTCCAGCGTCTCGCTGGACCCGCCGCTGATCACGTTCATCCCCGCCCGCAGCTCGCGGGCCTGGCCGCTGATCCAGCGCTCGGGACGGTTCTGCGTCAACATCCTCGCCGCGGACCAGGAGCACGTCTCGGGGCAGATGGCGACCAAGGGTGCCGACAAGTTCGCCGGCATCGACTGGACCCCGGCCGCGGTGACGGGCTCGCCGGTGATCGCCGGCACGCTGGCCCACCTCGACTGCACGGTCCACGCCGTCTACGAGGGCGGCGACCACTTCATCGTGGTCGGCAAGGTGGAGCACCTCGAGCAGCACGAGCCGGACGCCGCAGTCACCGAGCCGCTGCTCTACTTCAAGGGCCGTTACCGGACCACTGACTCCTGACCGCCCGGCCGCGGTAGCGTGCCGTCAGTCGGTTGTCCGTCGGGCTACATGGGGGGTCGTCATGACGAGGACACGCACGCGCTGGCTGGCGGCACTGTCCGGGGCCCTGCTGGTGCTCCCCGTCGGGCTGGTCGGGCCGCGCGCTGCCGCGACCGATCCCGGCGTACCCACCCCGGGGCCCGGCACCGCGGAGGTCGCCACCGCTGCTGACGCCGGTGCCGTCCGCTCCTACTGGACACCCCGTCGCATGGAGGCTGCCGTCCCGCTCGACCTCGACCAGGACGGCGACCCGATCCCGGCGGACGACCGCTCCGGCGGCCGCGTGGCAGCACCGCGCTCCACCACGCTGGCCACCCCGCGCACCGCCGGCAAGCTGTTCTTCACCACCGCCTCCGGCGACGCGGTGTGCTCGGCCGCCTCGGTGAACACCCCCGAGAAGAACGTCGTCATCACCGCCGGCCACTGCGTCAACACCGGCGGCCAGCGCGTCCTCCTCGGCGGCTGCACGGCCGGCAGGTACTTCTCGAACTTCCTCTTCGTCCCGCGCTACGACCGCGGCCGGGCGCCCTTCGGGTCGTGGGTCGGCACCCACGTCGTCACCCACCCCGAGTGGGTCAACCGCTGCGACGACTACGCCCACGACCAGGCACTGCTCGTCGTCGCCCCGCGCAACGGCCGCCGCCTCGTCGACGTGGTCGGCGGGAACGGCCTGGCGATGGGCTTCCCGGTCCAGCAGCGGGACCTGGTCGTGTGGGGGTGGCCCGCACGGTCGCCGTACGACGGCGAGACGGCCCGCCGGTGCGCGGGACGCACGACCGCGCTCGACCCCACCGGCGACGCCTTCCTCCAGTGCCCGATGAACGAGGGCGCGAGCGGGGGACCGTGGTTCGTCGGCATGGTCAACAAGAACGTCGGCTACATCTGGGCGGTGACCTCGCGGCGGACGGTGAACCGCACGCCGGCCTACCTCGTCGCGACGCCCCTGGACGCCTCGGTCCGCGACCTCCTCAGCACCGCGCGCGCCGCCCGGCCGGTCGCCGTGCGGACGAACGCCGGCACGTCCGGGCCGGTCCTGACGCCGCGCGCGGGCGCCGTGCGCCGCCCCGCGCTGCGCAAGCAGCGCACCCTGGTGGGCCGTGGTCAGCCGATCCGGCTGCGTGCCCGTGGCCCGGCGCGCACCGCCCTGGTCCTCGAGGTGCGCCACTCGCCGAAGAAGCGGTGGGTCAAGGTCGCCACGCTGCGCACCGACGCCTCGGGGGTGGCGCGGTGGGACCGCCGCGCCGTCCGCACGGGCGACCGGTGGTACCGGGTGCGGATCAAGCAGCGGGCGAGCCTGCCGGCGCGGGTCCGGGTCGCCAGCTGCCCGCTGCCGCACCAGCGCGCCAGTGCTGTCCTGCGGGCCACCTCCTGCACGAAGCCGTCGGCCTGACGTCGGCGACCTCAGAGGGTGACGGCCGCCCGGTGCCGCTCGGGGGAGCCGAAGAGGTGCCCCAGGGCGTGGGCGCGCTTGAAGACCAGGTGGGCGTCGTGCTCCCAGGTGATCGCGATGCCGCCGTGCAGCTGCACGCACTCGCTCGCCGCGAGCCGTGCCGTCTCGATCGCGTACGACGCCGCGGCGTGCACCTGGAAGGCGGCCTCGTCGGCGTCGACGGCCTCGTCCGCGAGCGCGTACGACGCCGCCCAGCTCGCCGACCGGGCGAGCTCGGTGCGGGCGAACACGTCGGCCATCCGGTGCTTGAGCGCCTGGAACGAGCCGATCGGGCGGCCGAACTGGACGCGCTCCTTGCTGTAGTCGACCGTCATCCGCAGGGCCCGGTCGGTCAGGCCCACGGCGAGTGCCGCGACAGAGGCCGCGCCGACGAGCTCGGCGCGCCGCGCTGCGGAGGTGCCGTCGCCGAGCGGCTGGGTGCTGGCCGCGGTCATGTCGAGGCGGGCCAGGCGCAGGCTCTGGTCCATGGTCTCGGTCCAGGTCGCCGTGGCGCCCTCGACCTCGACGAGCTCGTCGCCGAAGACAGCCAGCACGATGTCGGCCCGGTCCCCGTCGAGAACGGGCGCGGCGCCGAGCGCGAGCGTGGCCACCTCGCCGGCCGCGATGCGGGGGAGCAGGCGCTGCTTCGCGTCCTCGGTGCCGCCGGCCAGCAGCGCCTGGGTCGCCACGGTGGTCGCGAGCAGCGGTGACGGCGCAAGGCTGCGGCCGAGCTCCTCGAGCACGACCGCGGTCTCGAAGAAGGTCGCCCCCACACCGTCGTGCTCCTCGGGCACGGCGAGGGCCGCGACGCCGATCTGCTCGCACAGCGTGGCCCACAGGGCCTCGTCGTGGCCGCTGGGCGACGTCGACGCCGCCCGGACGGCCGCGGAGTCGGCCCGCTTCTCGAGCAGGCTGCGGACGGTGGCGGCGAGCTCGGACTGCTCGTCGCTGAGCGCGAACTCCATCACGGCCTCCCGGTGAGCGACTCGAGGATGCGGGCGCGGTGGTCGGCCGTCGTGCCCCACGCGGAGACCAGGGCGCGGACCTTGGTGATCCACACGCTCAGGTCGAACTCCTGCGTGTAGCCGATGGCGCCGTGCACCTGCAGGCCCGTGCGCGTGGCGAGGTAGGCCGCGTCGCTGCACGCCACCTTCGCCGCCGACACCGCGCGCGGGGTCGGCTCGAGGGCCGCGCCGAGGACCAGTGGGCGCGCGAAGTCCAGCGCGATCCGCACGTCGGCGAGCTTGTGCTTGATCGCCTGGTAGGAGCCGATCTCGCGGCCGAACTGCCGGCGCTGCTTGGCGTAGGCGACCGAGTCGGCGAGCACGCGCTCGCCCGCGCCCAGCAGCTGGGCGGCGGTGGCGAGCACCGCGAGGTCGTACGCCGCGTCGAGGTCGCCGTGCTCGACGGCCTCGCCGGGGGCGGCCGTGAACAGCCGGCGGGTCCGGTCGACCGAGACCTGCCGGTCGCCGGCCGTGGCGGTGCGGAGCGCCCCGTCGGCGACGACGTAGACCTCGTCGGCGACGTCGGCGTCGAGGGCGAGCGGCACCCGCGGCGGGACCGCGACGGTGGCGACGCCCTCGACCTCGCGGCCGAGCGCCACGGGCAGGTAGGCCGCGGCCTCCACCCACGGACCGGGCACCGCGTGGCGCCCGAGCGCCTCGAAGGCGACGCACAGCTCGACGGGGGTGGCCTCGGTCGCCAGCATGGTCAGGCCCTGCTCGGCCAGCCGCTGCCACAGCTTCAGGCCGGGGTCGTGGTCGCCCTCGGCCCAGACGCGGGCGGCAGCAACGGTGTCAGCAGCGGAGAGCAGCGCGTCGAGGGACGCGGCGAAGTCCCGCTGGTCGGTGGTGAGCTCGAACCTCACTTCTGGGCCCCCTTCGGTTCACGGGGGAGTCCGAGGATCCGCTCCGCGACGATGTTGCGCTGGATCTCGTTGGTGCCGGCGTAGATCGGGCCGGAGAGCGAGAAGGTGTAGCCGTCGAGCCAGCGCGACTCCAGCTCGGCCTCCGGGCCGAGCAGGTCGAGCGCCGTCTCGTGCAGGGCGACGTCGAGCTCGCTCCACCAGACCTTGTTGACCGAGCCCGAGGCACCGACGTCACCGCCGTCCTTGAGCTTCGTGACGGTGCCCCACGTGTAGAGGCGGTAGGCCTCGGCGCGCAGCCAGGCGTCGACCACCCGGTCGGCGACGCGCGGGTCGGGCCGCTCGTCGTACAGCGCGAGGAGGCGGTCGGCGGCGGCCGTGAAGCGACCGGGGGGGGGGAGCGGGAGGGGCCCCTCTGTGGCCGGGGGGGCCTCGTGGCGACCCGCCAGCCGTCGCCGGGAGCGCCCAGCACGTCGGCGTCGGGGACGAAGACGTCGTCGAAGAAGCCCTCCGCGAAGCCGGCCTCACCGTCGAGCTGCGCGATGGGGCGCACGGTGACGCCGTCCGCGTCGAGCGGGAACAGGAAGTAGGTGAGCCCGGCGTGCTTCTGCGCCTCGGGGTCGCTGCGGAACAGCCCGAATCCCCAGTGCGCCAGGGCGGCGCGCGAGCACCAGATCTTCTGCCCGTTGAGCACCCAGCCGCCGCGCGCCTCGTCGCGGCGCGCGGTGGACTTCAGCGAGGCGAGGTCGGACCCGGCCTCCGGCTCGCTCCAGCACTGGGCCCAGACCCGCTCGCCGGTCGCCATCGACGGCAGGAAGCGGTCCTGCTGCTCCTTCGTGCCGTGCTCGAAGATGATCGGCGCCAGCAGGAAGATGCCGTTCTGGCCCACGCGCAGCGGCGCGCCGGCGCGGTAGTACTCCTCCTCGAAGATCACCCACTCGACGAGCGACGCGCCGCGGCCGTGGTACTCCTCCGGCCAGGACACGACCGACCAGCGGGCGGCCGACAGCCTCGCCTCCCACTCGCGGTGCAGCTCGAAGCCCTCGGGCGTGTCGAGGGAGGGCAGCGGCTCGGCCGGCACGTTCTCCCCCCAGCCAGGCCCGGGCCTCGGCCTGGAAGGCCAGCTCGGAGTCGGACAGCTCCAGATCCATCAGTTCTCCTCGGTTCCTGAGGTGCGAGCCTGCGAGCCTCGAAGGGCGGTCTTGAGCACCTTGCCGGAGAGGTTCCGGGGGAGTGCGTCCACGTGCTCCACGAAGCGGGGCACCTTGAAGTTGGCGAGGCGCTCGCGCGCGAACGCGACGACCTCCTCGGCGGAGGCGGTGCCGACGACGTACGCCTTGCCGACCTCGCCCATCCGCTCGTCGGGGACGCCGACCACGGCGACGTCGTCGACGCCGTCCAGGCGCATCAGCGCCTGCTCGACCTCGGCGGGGTAGACGTTGAAGCCGCCCGAGATGTACATGTCCTTGAGCCGGTCGGTGATCCGCAGGTTGCCGGCCTCGTCCATGACACCGACGTCGCCGGTGTGCAGCCAGCCGTCGGCGTCGATCGCCTCGGCCGTGGCCGCGGGGTCGTCGAGGTAGCCGAGCATCACGAACTCGCCGCGGACCAGCAGCTCGCCGGGCTCGCCGGGCGTCGTGGCGTCGATGCGGGTCTCCATGCCCGGGATCGCACGGCCGCAGGTGGTCGCCACGAGCTCGGCGTCGTCGCCGTCCCGCGCCATCGTGACCACGACGGCCTCGGTCATGCCGAACGCGGTGACGACCTGGTCGATGCCCAGGCCCTCGGGGGCGGCCTGCCGCATCCGCTCGATGAGCACGACGGGTACGACGGCGGCGCCGGTCACCGCGAGGCTCGACAGGTCCCGCTCCTCGCGGCCCGGCGCGGTCAGCAGGGACTGGTAGATCGCCGGCGCACCGGGGAGCACGCTGATCCGCTCGGTCTCGATCAGCTCCATCGTGCGGTCGAGGTCGAAGGTCGCCAGCGGGTAGAGCGTGGCGCCGGTCGTCAGGCCGGTCACGATGCCGACCTTGTAGCCGAAGGAGTGGAAGAACGGGTTCACCACCAGGTAGCGGTCCGCTGCGGTGACGCCGCCGAGCTCGCCCCACGCGCGGGCGACCCCGACGGTCTGCCGGTGGGCGCTCATCGCGCCCTTGGGGCGGCCGGTGGTGCCGGAGGTGAACAGGATGTCGGCGACGTCGTCGGGACCGACCGCGTCGGCCACGGCGTCGATGTCGCCGGGCTCGGTCATCACCTCGGCGAGGGCGGCGATGTCGACGACCTCGCGGACCTTCGGCAGGTCGGACGCGCTGCGCAGCTCCTCGACCTGGTGCCGGCCGAGGAAGCCGTCGGCCACCACGACGAGCGTCGCGCCGGAGCGGTCGACGATGTCGGCGGCCTCGTGGCCGGTGTAGCGCGAGTTGAGCGGGACCAGCGTGCCGCCGGCGTAGGAGACCGCGAGCGCGGCGACGACCCAGTCCACGCTGTTCGGCGCCCAGACCGCGGCGCGCTCAGCGGGGGAGAAGCCCCGTGCGCGGTAGCCCGCGGCGGTGCGGCGGACGAGGTCGAGGAGCGCGGCGAACGAGACCACGCGGTCGCCGTCGACGTAGGCCGGCCGGTCGCCGTGCTCCTGCGCGGCGGCGCGCAGGACGGCGGGAATCGTCTGCATGAGGATCACCCTACCAAGCATTTGCTTGGTATGGTGCTCCTGTGAACCTGACCGAGAGCGCCGAGGACCGCGCCTTCCGCGAGGAGGTGCGCACCTGGCTGGCCGAGCACCTCTCCGGCGAGTGGGCCGCGCTGCGCGGCCTGGGTGGTCCCGGCCGCGAGCACGAGGCCCACGAGGAGCGCCTGGCCTGGAACCGGCACCTCGCCGAGCACGGCTGGACCGCTGTCGGCTGGCCCGAGGAGTACGGCGGCCGCGGGCTCTCGCTGTGGCAGCAGGTCATCTTCCACGAGGAGTACGCCCGCGCCGACGCGCCGGCGGGCGTCAACCACCTCGGCGAGCAGCTGCTCGGCCCGACGCTGATCGCGTTCGGCACCGAGGAGCAGCGCCAGCGCTTCCTGCCCGAGATCGTCGCCGTCCGCGAGCTGTGGGCGCAGGGCTACTCCGAGCCGAACGCCGGCTCCGACCTGGCCAACGTGCAGACCCGGGCCCGCCTCGACGAGGCCACCGGCGAGTGGGTCATCGACGGGCAGAAGGTGTGGACCTCGTTGGCCCACCTGTCCGACTGGTGCTTCGTGGTCGCCCGCACCGAGCCGGGCTCGACCCGCCACCAGGGCCTGTCCTTCCTGCTCGTTCCGCTGCGCCAGGACGGCGTCGAGGTGCGCCCGATCGAGCAGCTGACCAGCGGCTCGGAGTTCAACGAGGTCTTCTTCACCGGGGCCCGCACGGCCGGCGACCTGGTCGTGGGGGAGCCCGGCAACGGCTGGGGCGTCGCGATGGGACTGCTCGGCTTCGAGCGCGGTGTGTCCACGCTCGGCCAGACCGTGGGCTTCGCCCGCGAGCTCGAGACCGTCGTCGCCCGCGCGAGGCAGAACGGCTCGATCGACGAGCCCGTCATCCGCGACCGGCTCGCCCGGCTGAAGACCGAGCTGTCGGTGATCCGCAGCTTCGCCCTGCGCTCGCTCGCCCTGGTCGAGGGCGGGCAGGACTCCGCGGCCGGCAACGGCGCGGGCTCGATCTTCAAGCTGGCGTGGGCCAACTGGCACCGCACCCTCGGCGAGGTGGCGATGGACGTCGCGGGCGCCGAGGGCCTGCTCGCCCGCCCGACCGGCGGCTACGACCTCGACGACCACCAGCGCCTCTTCCTCTTCTCGCGCGCCGACACGATCTACGGCGGCAGCGACGAGGTCCAGAAGAACATCCTCGCCGAGCGCGTGCTCGGCCTTCCGCGTGAACCGAAGGGATCCTGATGACCGCCATGCGACCCGAGCAGCCCCTGCCCGACTACGTCCCGGGGCACGACCTGCTCGCCGGCAAGGTGGTCGTGGTCACGGCTGCGGCCGGTGCCGGCATCGGGGCAGCCGTCGTGCGCCGGGCCCTCGAGGAGGGCGCGAAGGCGGTCGTCTTCAGCGACACCCACGAGCGCCGGCTCAAGGAGGCCGAGGAGGCGCTGGCGGCCGAGTTCGGCGCCGAGCGGGTGCGCCAGCGCGTCTGCAACGTCACCGTGGAGGAGGACATCCAGGCCCTGCTCGACGCCGCGGACGAGCTCGGCGGCGTCGACGTGATGATCAACAACGCCGGCCTTGGTGGCACCGACTCGATCCTCGAGGTCACCGACGAGACCTGGAACCGGGTCATCGACATCACCCTCACCGGCACGATGCGCGCGACCCGCGCGGTGGGCCAGCGGTTCGTCGCTGCCGGAAAGAAGGGCGTCATCGTCAACAACGCCTCCGTCATCGGCTGGCGCGCCCAGGAGGGCCAGGCCCACTACGCCGCGGCGAAGGCCGGGGTGATGGCGCTGACCCGCTGCTCGGCGCTCGACCTCGCCCCGCACGGCATCCGCGTCAACGCGGTCTCGCCGAGCCTGGCGATGCACCCCTTCCTCGAGAAGGTCACCTCGCCCGAGCTCCTCGTCGAGCTCAAGCAGCGAGAGGCGTTCGGGCGCGCCGCCGCGCCGTGGGAGGTTGCCAACGTGATGGTGTTCCTCGCGAGCGACTACTCGTCGTACCTGACCGGTGAGGTGATCAGTGTCAGCAGCCAGCACGCCTGACGGCAACGGAGGCAAGCGGAGCCGTCGCGAGCAGCTGCTCGCGATCGCGGCCGAGCTCTTCGCCGAGAAGGGCTTCCGCAACACGACGGTGCGCGACATCGCCGACGCCGCCGGCATCCTCTCCGGCAGCCTCTACCACCACTTCGACTCCAAGGAGTCGATCGTCGACGAGCTGCTGGTGCCCTTCCAGGAGGAGCTCTTCGGCAAGTACGACGAGATCCTGGCCAGCTCCGACGACGCCCGCACCAAGCTCGAGCGGGCGGTGCGGGTCTCCTTCGAGGCGATCGACCAGCACCCGCACGAGGTCGCGATCTTCCAGAACGACTCCGACCACCTGCTCGCCTTCGAGCGGTTCTCCTACCTCGCCGACCGCAACGCCCAGTCGCGCCAGGTGTGGCTGAGCCTGCTCGAGGAGGGCGTGCGGACCGGCGCGCTGCGTGCCGACCTCGACGTCACCCTGACCTACCGCTTCATCCGCGACACCGTGTGGGTCGCCGTGCGGTGGTACCGACCCGGCGGCGGGCTGAGCCACACCGACGTCGCCGACCAGTACGTGCGCATCCTGCTCGACGGGATCGCCATCGAAGAAGGGAACTCCCATGGCTGAGGCCTACATCGTCGACGCCGTCCGCACCGCGGTCGGCAAGCGGGGCGGCGCGCTCTCCGGCGTCCACTCCGCCGACCTCGCCGCGCACACGCTGTCGGCCCTCGTCGAGCGCACCGGCGTCGACGCCGGCGCCGTCGACGACGTCATCCTCGGCTGCTGCGACACCATCGGCTCGCAGGCCGGCGATGTCGCGCGGACCGCGTGGCTGGTCGCGGGCCTGCCGGACCACGTGCCCGGCGTGACCATCGACCGCCAGTGCGGCTCGTCGCAGCAGGCGGTCCACTTCGCCGCGCAGGGCGTGCTGTCGGGCACCCAGGACCTCGTCGTCGCCGGTGGCGTGCAGAACATGAGCGCGATCCCGATCTCGGCGGCCATGCTGGTCGGCCAGCAGTACGGCTTCACGACCCCGTTCGCCGAGTCGCCCGGGTGGCTCAAGCGGTACGGCGACCAGGAGGTCAGCCAGTTCCGCTCCGCCGAGATGATCGCGGAGAAGTGGGACATCACCCGCGAGGAGATGGAGCAGTTCGCCCTCGCCTCGCACGAGCGCGCCCGCGCCGCGATCGCCGAGGGCCGCTTCGCCAACGAGATCGTCCCGTTCACCCTCGAGGACGGCACCGTCGTCGACACCGACCAGTGCCCGCGGGAGACCTCGCTGGAGAAGATGGCCGGCCTCGAGCCGCTCGCGCCCGGCGGCCGGATCACCGCGGCCGTCGCCTCGCAGATCTGCGACGCGTCCTCGGCGATGCTCATCGCCTCCGAGCAGGCCGTGAAGGACCACGGGCTCACCCCGCGGGCCCGCATCGTGCACCTCTCCGTGCGTGGCGACGACCCGGTCTGGATGCTCACCGGTCCGATCGGCGCGACCAAGCACGCCGTCGAGAAGTCCGGCATCGCGATCGACGGCATCGACCTCTTCGAGTGCAACGAGGCCTTCGCCTCGGTTGCCCTGGCGTGGATGAAGGAGACCGGCGCCCCGCACGAGAAGGTCAACGTCAACGGCGGCGGCATCGCCCTGGGCCACCCGATCGGCGCCACCGGCACCCGGCTGATGACCACGATGCTCAACGAGCTCGAGCGCACCGGCGGCCGCTACGGCCTCCAGACCATGTGCGAGGGCGGCGGCCAGGCCAACGTCACCATCATCGAGCGCCTGGGCTGAGCGGGCCGGCACCGGGCCGGGACCGGCCCCGTCCCCGAGCTCAGGGGGCGGGCCTCAGAGCACCGTCCACCAGATGCCGACGATGCCGGGCAGCAGCCCGAGGAGCAGCCACGGCGACTTCCACGAGCGGTGGTTGATCAGCAGGGCCGCGGCGATGCCGCCCACCATGAACGCGGTGGCGATCACGTTGAGCCCGATCCGGGCGTCGGTGCGATCGACTGCGACGTGGTCAGCAGCGATCACGAACCCGACGGCGAGGTGCAGGATCGTCGTCAGGACCAGGACGGTCATGACGCGGCGCTGCACCCGCTGCAGGCGCTCGAGGTCCTGCGGGTCCGGCGCCTTCCGGGGCGCGTTCGGGTCCATGAGGTGGCGCCGACGCGGAAGGGACTGCTGCTGGTTCACGACCCAAGGATATCCAGTGGCACCGGACGCTCCGACCGGCGCATGCTGGCGCCCATGGACATCGACCCGATCAAGCCCGACGACGCGGCCTCCCTCGAGGAGTGGGCCGCGCTCGTCAACGCGGTCGCTGACGCCGACGCACCCTGGGAGCACCCCACCACCGCCGAGGACGGGGCACGCCAGTTCACCTGGGGCTGGGACGGCGAGCCCGCCGTCCCCTTCCTCGGCATGGTCGACGGCCGGGCCGTGGCGTGGGGGTCCATCGCCACCAGCGACTACGACAACTTCGACATGGCCTACTTCCGGTTCGACGTGCACCCCGACCATCGTCGCCAGGGCCACGGCTCCGCGATGCTCGCCCACCTCGTCGACGAGGCCCGGGCGCGCAACCGGACCAACCTGATCACCGACGCCTGGGAGTCGCCCGCCGCGGACGCCTTTGCGGTCCACCACGGTTTCGAGCGCAAGCTGGCCTCGATCAACCGGCGCCAGCACCTCGCCGAGGTGGACTGGTCCGAGCTCGACCGCAGGTACGACGAGGCCCTGCCGCACGCCGCCGGGTACGTCCTGGAGCGTTGGCCGGTGCCGACACCCGCGGAGCGGCTCGACGACCTCGCCCGGATGGCCTCCGCCATCAACGACGCCCCGCTCGACGACCTCGACTACGAGGACGAGGTGTTCACCGGCGCCCGGATGCGCGCCTACGAGGAGAACCGCGTGGGCCGGCACGAGCGGCTCTACCGCGTGGTCGCCCGGCACGCCCCGAGCGGCGAGCTGGCCGGCCAGACCGTCGTCGCGGTCGAGGCCGACCACCCGACCCGCGGGCACCAGCACGACACCTCGGTCGTGCGGGCGCACCGCGGCCGCCGGCTCGGCCTGCTGCTGAAGACCGACATGCTGCGCTGGCTGGCCGAGGCGGAGCCGGTCCTCGAGACGGTCGACACCTGGAACGCGGAGTCCAACGACCACATGATCGGCGTCAACGAGGTGCTCGGCTACCGCGTCCTCGGCCGCGAGTGGGCCTACCAGCGCTCGCTCGCGGCCGACTGAGGCGCGGCCGGGCGGCCGGGGTCAGACGACGTACGACGACGCGCGGCGCAGCTCCTGCGCCGCCTGCTCGACGATCCGGTCGATGAGCTCCTCGCAACTGGGCAGGTCGTCGATCACGCCGACGACCTGGCCGCTGGCGAGCACGCCCGCCGACGTGTCGCCCTCGACGAGGCCGGCCCGCAGCATGGTCGGCGTGTTGGCGGCGAGCGCCATCTGCCCGAGCGTGCGGCCCTGCGTCTTCTTCATCGCCCGGCCGTCCCTGAGCAGCTGCGTCCACGACATCCCGGAGGTCTTCTTGAACTCCAGGGTGCGGCGCGCCGTCGGGCCCAGGCGGCGCACGGCCGAGGTCTCCTCCAGCGACTCGACCAGGGGGGTGCGCAGCATCCGGTGCGGCATGCCGTCGACCTTGGCGGTGACGACGGTGTCGTTGAGGCCTCGCTCCAGGTAGAGCTGCTTGACCGCGTCCGGCACCGCGGAGTCGCGGGTGAGCAGGAAGCGGGTGCCCATGCCGACGCCGGCGGCGCCGTACGACAGGGCGGCGGCGAGGCCGCGACCGTCGAAGAAGCCACCGGCGGCGATCACCGGGATGTCGACTGCGTCGAGCACCGTCGGCAGCAGCAGCGTGGTCGGGATCGCGCCGGTGTGGCCACCGCCCTCGCCGCCCTGGACCATCACCGCGTCGGCGCCCCAGGAGGCGACCTTCTTCGCGTGCTTGGCCGCGCCGATCGACGGCATCACGACGATGTCGTGCTCCTTGAGCTTCGCGATCAGCTCCGGCTTGGGGGCGAGCGCGAAGGAGGCGACCTTGACGTCGTGGTCGATCAGCAGCTGGCAGCGGTCGGCCGCGTCGCCGGCGTCGGCGCGCAGGTTGACGCCGAACGGCTTGTCGGTGCGCGACTTGACCTCGACGATCGCCTTCTCGAGCTCGTCGAAGGTCATCGTGGCCGACGCCAGGATCCCGAGCCCGCCGGCGTTGGCGGTGCCGGAGACCAGTCGCGGCCCGGAGACCCAGCCCATCCCGGTCTGCACGACCGGGTGCGGCACGCCGACGAGGTCGGTGAACGGCGTACGGAGCTGCTGCTCGATCACCTCGCCGCCTCCGGCTGGGGCACTTCCCGGAACCGCATGCCCTTGGGGTCGAGCATCTCGCGGATGATCACGAGCTCCTCGTAGGTCGGCTCCCGGGTCGTCGGCACGTCCGCGGGCACGTCGAGGGTGAAGCCAGTGGCCTCGACGACCTCCTCGACCGTGACCCCGGGGTGCACCGAGAGCAGGCGCACGGTGTCGTCGGGGCCGTTGACGTCGAGGACGGCGAGGTTGGTGACGATGCGGTGGATGTCGTTGAACCGCGACGCGGCGACGCCGGCCTCCTTCGCGCGCCTCGGGCCGACGCCGGAGACGATGTCGACCTGCTCGACGAAGACGCGGGCGGAGTGCTTGGTCACCCAGTACGACGTGCGGTTGTTGACCGTGTTGCCGGGCGCGCCGCGCGAGCCGAGGAGCTGTCGCTTCGGCTGGGCGAAGTCGCCGATCGCCGAGATGTTCTGGTTGCCGTGGCGGTCCACCTGGGTGGCGCCCATCATCACGTGGCGCTTGCCGTAGGCGACGACGTCGAAGACGCGGCGGAACGGGATCCAGCCCTCGACCACGTCGGCCTTGGCGAACAGCGGCGGCACGCCGGCCAGGAAGAGCGACTCGCCGTCGGAGATGACGAGGTCGGGGTTGGTGGTCAGCTTCGCCAGGCGCACGCCGAGCATCGGCAACAGGCCCATCGGGCTGGCGAAGATCTCGCCGTCGTCCTTGAACGCGTCGGCGATCGCGGCGGCGCAGACGTCCGCGCGGGTGAAGTCGTTGTCGCTCACTTGCTGCTCCTGCTCTCCTCGGCGAACGCACGGACGGCGGCCTGGTAGGCCTCCTCGTCCCCGGACAGGAAGCGCTCCTCGAACGCCGCCCAGTCCTCGTCGGACCCGCCGGCCGCGGCGGCATAGGCCTTCTGGAAGCGCTCGTCGCGCTCGTAGTCGGGCACGCAGCTCGTGAAGTGCGCACCGTTGGGGGTCTCCACGACGCCGGTGACCATCATCCGGTTGAGCAGCAGCCGCTGGACCGGGGTGTCGACGGTGAGGCCGGCGGTGTCCACGACCTTCTCGACCGAGACGTAGGTGCGGTCGGCCGCCATCGCGAACAGGTCGTCGAAGTAGGGGTCCGGGCCGAGGTAGGTCGCGTTGCCGTGCACGTCGGCGCGGTTGAGGTGGACGAGCGCCACGTCGAGCCTCAGCGCCGGCACGGCGACGAGCTCCTCGTGACCGTGCCCCTCGTCGTACGGGCTGGTGACGGTCCTGATCCACGGGTTGTTGACCATCACGTCGGAGCCGAGGCCCGCGCGCATCGGGAGGAACGGCAGACGCTCGGCGGCGGCCTTGAGGCCGGTCTGGAACATGCCCTCGTCGAGCTCGACGACCTCGGGGATCTCCTTGCCCTGACGGGCGCGCTGGAAGTTCGGCTCCAGCGGGATCGAGTCCAGGCTGACGAAGGCGTAGACCAGCTTGCGGATCTTGCCGGCCCGGGCGAGCAGGCCGACGTCGGCACCGCCCCAGCTGACGATGGTCAGGTCCTTGAGGTCGGAGCGCAGGATCGCGCGGACCAGGGCCATCGGCTTGCGCCGCGGTCCCCACCCGCCGATGCCGATGGTCATCCCGTCCTCGAGCGAGGCCACGACCTCGTCGACGGACATCTGCTTGTCGCGGGGCTTGCGACTCACCTCGTGCCTCCCTTGGTGGTGCTGGCCTTGTCGGTGCCGGCGAACTCGTCGCGCAGCTCGTCGCTGACGCCCATGAGGTTCAGCTCGAAGGTGAACCCCTGCTCCCAGCGGTAGGACTTGTTGACGTCGATCGGGTCGATGCCGTTGAGCGCCTCCTTGGCGGCACGGATGACCCGGGTGTCCTTGGCGGCGATGTCGCGGGCGACGCGCAGCGCGGCCTCGTCGAGCTCCTCGCGCGGGACGACCTCGAGGACCGACCCGAACTGCACCAGCGCGGACGCCGGGATGGTGCGGGCGGTGAAGTAGAGGGTGCGCATCATGTGCTGCGGCACGAGCCGGGCCATGTGGGTGGCCGCGCCGAGCGCGCCCTGGTTGACCTCCGGGACGCCGAAGTAGGCGTCGTCGCTGGCGACCACGCAGTCGGCGTTGCCGACCAGGCCCACCCCGCCGCCGACGCAGAAGCCGTTGACGGCCGCGATGACCGGGACGGCGCACTCGTAGACCGCGCGGAACGCCGCAAAGCAGCCCTTGTTGGCGCCGATCAGGGCGTCGAAGCCGGTGGTGTTCTGCATCTCCTTGATGTCGACGCCGGCGTTGAAGCCCTTGCCCTCGGCCCGCAGCACGACGACCTTCGTCGCCATGTCGGCGCCGGCCTCGTCGAGGGCGGCGGCCACGTCGAACCAGCCCTGCACGGTGAGGGCGTTGACCGGGGGAGCGCTCATCGTGACGACGCGGATGCCGTCGTCGCGGAGCTCGCTGGTGATGGGCATGAGCGCACCCTACCAAGCATTTGCTTGGTATGGTGCTCGGCATGGCTCTCTCCCTGGACCTGGCCGGGCGCGTCGCGCTGGTCACCGGCGGCGCCCGCGGCATCGGCCGTGGCATCACCGAGGTGCTGCTCGCCGCCGGTGCCGAGGTCGTCACCTGCGGCCGCTCCGAGGCGGACCCGCCCGCCGGCGCCACCCACCGGCTCTGCGACGTGCGCGACCCCGAGTCGGTCGACGCCCTCGTCGCGGGGATCGTGGCCGACCACGGCCACCTCGACGTCGTGGTCAACAACGCCGGGGGAGCGCCCTTCGCGCCCGCCGCGACCGCGTCACCGCGCTTCCACGACAAGATCGTGTCCCTCAACCTGATGTCCTCGCTGCTCGTCAGCCAGGCCGCCAACCGGGTCATGCAGGACCAGCCCGGCGGCGGCTCGATCGTCAACATCTCCTCGATCTCGGCCACCCGGCCCTCGCCGGGCACCGCCGCCTACGGCGCCGCCAAGGCGGGAGTCGACTCGCTGTCCACCTCGCTCGCCCAGGAGTGGGGTCCGAGGGTCCGGGTCAACGCCGTCGACGTCGGCCTCGTGCGGACCGCCGACACCGCCGACCACTACGGCGGCGACGAGACCGTCGCCGCGATCGAGTCCACCATCCCGGCCGGCCGCATGGCCGACGTCGCCGAGATCGGACAGGTCGTCGCGTTCCTCGCGAGCGACCTGTCGTCGTACGTCTCGGGGGCGCGGGTCGCCTGCCACGGCGGCGGCGAGCAGCCCGTCTTCCTCCACATCGCCCAGCAGGGCCAGGACAGTCAAGGAGAGTCCCAGTGACCAAGCTTCTCGAAGGCCGCACCGCCATCGTCACCGGCGCCGGCCGCGGCATCGGCCGTGCCCACGCGCTGGAGCTCGCGCGCCACGGCGCCAAGGTGGTCGTCAACGACTACGGCGTCTCGCTGGCGGGGGAGAAGGAGGACTCGCCCGCGCACGCCGTCGTCGCCGAGATCGGGGCCATGGGCGGCGAGGCCGTCGTCAACGGCGCCGACGTCGCCGACTTCGCGGCCGCCGAGGCGATGGTCCAGCAGGCCATCGACACCTTCGGCGGGCTCGACATCCTGATCAACAACGCCGGCTTCGTCCGCGACCGGATGCTGGTCAACACCTCCGAGGAGGAGTGGGACGCCGTCATCCGCGTCCACCTCAAGGGCCACTTCGCCCCGCTGCGCCACGCCGGAGCCTGGTGGCGCGCCGAGGCCAAGGCCGGCCGCCAGCGCGCCGCCCGCGTCATCAACACCTCCTCGGGCGCCGGCCTCCAGGGCTCGGTCGGCCAGGCGACGTACTCCGCCGCCAAGGCCGGCATCGCCGGCCTCACCCTCGTCGCCGCCCAGGAGATGGGCCGCTACGGCGTCACCGTCAACGCCATCGCCCCCGTCGCCAGGACCCGGATGACCGAGGGCGCCTTCGACACCTCCGCCATGGCCCTGCCCGAGGACAACTCCCCGGTCGTCGCGTGGCTCGCCAGCGAGGAGGCCGGCGACGTCACCGGCCGCGTCATCGAGATCGACGGCTCCGTCATCACCGTCGAGAACGGCTGGCGCCACGGCCCCTCCCGCGACGCCGGCGCCCGCTGGGACGCCGAGAAGGTCGGGCCGGCGCTGAGGGAGATGCTGGCCGAGGCGCCGGTGCCGGAGCCGGTGTACGGGGCGTGAGGCGGCGACAGTTTCGCCGGTCGACCGGCGAAACTGTCTCTTGACCGATGAAGTTTCGTCGGTCAAGCGTGAGATTCGTCGGTCAAGTCGTGGGTTCGGCGCTCACGCTGCCCGGGCGAAGCCGCGGAGGATCCTGTCTGCCGTACGTTGCGGGTAGTCGAGGTCGACCCAGACGAGCCGGATCATGAGCCATCCAGTGAGCTCGCGGAGGAGGTCCTCGCGCTGCTTCTCCCGGATCACCATCTCCTCGATGGACTCGCCGGGACGGCGGAAGCGGTGGTACTTCTGCATGCCGTCGAACTCCAGCATGACCCTGCGCTCGGGCCACGCGAAGTCGACGCGGCCGGCCACCCTGCCGCTGGGGTGCCGGATCTCCAGCTGTGGGATCGGCGCCGGGATCCGCTGGCGCCGGAGCAGGAGCCGGGTGCGTGTCTCGCCGACCGACTCGGCGTACCCGTCTGTCAGCTGCAGCACGCGGTGCAGGGCCAGCGTGTCGGGCCAGTGCTTCATCCCGGCGAAACCCTGCTCCAGCTGGGTGCGGGTCGTGAGGCCTGACTGGATGAACCAATCGAGTACGGCGACGGCAGGCTCCTGCGGCGCGATGCTGGCGGTGTCGAGCGCCGTCCTGGTGGGCGCCGTGATCCAGCCGAAGTCATCGCGGGTGAGGTCGTCGGCCCGGCACGCGCCTCGGTGGTGGACGACCTTCCCCTGATTCCGCTCGCTCGAGCCGTCCAGGCTGGTGACGTGTACCGACGAAAGGTCGAGTCCCCATGTCGGCCCGCCCTGCTCGATGCACGCGCTGACGTGCGAAGCGGCCACGGTGTCGTCGTACTGCTTGCGGACCGCCGACAGCAGGAGCGAGTGTCGATCCTGGGGCATGGCGTGCTCCCAGATGTCACGCAAGGCGTAGGCGCCTTGCCGGATGCGGACGATAAAGCCGCCGCGGAGGGCTCGCTGCAGCGCGTTGTCGTCGATGCCCATCGCGAGGGCGTCGCGCCGCAAGAGGATGCCCCGCTCGTCTGCCACCAGCTCGATCACCAGCACAGCGTGCGACAACTGCCTGTGATGCGCCATCGGGGGTGCGCTCACCTGTGGACAACCGCCTGGAGGCGGTCCTGGTCGGAGACTTGACCGATGAAACTCACACTTGACCGACGAAGTTTCGTCGGTCAAGCGACAGTTTCGCCGGTCGACCGGCGAAACTGTTCCCGGAGCCTTCCGCCTCAGATCCGCTCGATCACCGTCCCGGTCGCCATGGCGCCGCCGGCGCACATGGAGATCAGCGCGGTCGAGGCGTCGCGGCGCTCGAGCTCGTGGAGGGCGGTGGTGATCAGGCGGACGCCGGTGGCGCCGACGGGGTGGCCCAGCGCGATGGCGCCGCCGTTGACGTTGACCTTGTCCATGTCGACGCCGTGCACACCGGCCCAGGAGAGTACGACGGAGGCGAAGGCCTCGTTGACCTCGAAGATGTCGAAGTCGCTGATGGCCATGCCGGTGCGGTCGAGGATGCGCTGGGTGGCGTCGATCGGGCCGTCGAGGTGGAAGTACGGGTCGGAGCCGACGAGGCAGTGGCTGCGGATCCGGGCGCGGGGGGTCAGGCCGAGGGCGCGGGCCTTGTCCTCGTCCATGATCAGCAGGGCCGCGGCGCCGTCGGAGATCTGCGAGGAGGTGCCGGCGGTGTGCAGGCCGTCCTCGAGGACGGTGCGGAGGCCGGCGAGGCCGTCGAGGGTGGTCTCGCGGAGGCCGCCGTCGGCCTCGACCGTCTGCAGGGCGCCGGTGGGCTTGCCCTCGTCGTCGAGGACGGGTGCCTCGATCGGGGCGATCTCGCGCTTGAAGCGGCCCTCCTCGACCGCGACCTTCGCCTTGGCCTGCGAGGCGGCGCCGAAGGCGTCGAGGTCGGCGCGGGTGATGCCGCGGTGGCGGGCGATCCGGTCCGCGGCGGAGAACTGGTCGGGCATGTCGATCGTCCAGTCGTCGGGGCGGGGGCTGCCCAGGCCGGGCGGCACGTTCGCACCGAGCGGGATGCGCGACATCGACTCGACGCCGCAGGAGATGCCGACCTCGATGGTGCCGGCGGCGACCATGTCGTTCACCAGGTGGGAGGCCTGCTGGCCCGAGCCGCACTGCGCGTCGAGGGTGGTGCCGCCCGTGTGCTGGGCGAGGCCGGCGTGGATCCACGCGCGTCGCACCGTGTCGTTCGACTGCTCACCGGCCTGCGTCACGATGCCGCCGACGACCTGCTCGACGAGGTCGGACTCCACGCCGGCGCGGCGCAGGACTTCGGCCTGGACGAAGCCCAGCAGGTTGGCCGGGTGCAGGCCCGCGAGCTGGCCCTTGCGCTTGCCGAGGGGAGTGCGGACGGCTTCGACGATGACGGGGTTGCCCATGGCGAGGATCATACCACCGAACTAGAACACGTTCTCGTTTCCGTTTGCGCGAGCAACTTTGCGAACTCGCTCAACGAAACCCTTTCGTAAGCGTGCGATGCTTTGTAGTGTGTGCGTAGAACGCGTTCCAGTGACCCGGGTCGCCCCCGGGGTGCCGACGCCGTCGCCCCCTGTGTTTCCAGTGAAAGGTTCGTCGTGACCGAGCAGCTCATCCCCGTCGGGTGGGACCCGACCGATCCCTCCATCAACGAAGTCGCCCTGCCGCACGAGCAGTTCCGCGCGCTGCGTGCGACCGAGCCGATCCGGTGGATCGAGCAGCCGCCGGAGGCCCGCGCGGGCTTCCTCGACACCGGCTACTGGGCCTGCACCCGCCACGCCGAGGTCCGCCAGGTCTCCAAGGACAACGAGAACTGGTCGACGGCCGAGAACGGCGTGATCATCCGCTTCGCCGAGGACATGACCCGCGACCAGGTCGAGGTGCAGCGCGCGATGCTGATCCACCACGACCCGCCGGAGCACACCAAGATGCGCGGCATCGTCTCGCGCGGCTTCACGCCGCGTGCGATCGCGGCGCTCAAGGACGGGCTGCGCGAGCGCGCGTACAAGATCGTCGAGGAGTGCGTCGCCAAGGGCAGCGGCGACTTCGTGGAGGACCTCGCCGCCGAGCTCCCGCTGCAGGCCATCGCCGACTTCCTCGGCGTGCCGCAGGAGGACCGCAAGAAGATCTTCGAGTGGTCGAACCAGATGATGGCGTACGACGACCCGGAGTTCGACATCGACCCGGCCATCGCCTCGATGGAGCTCATCGCGTACTTCGACGCGCTCGCCAACGACCGTCGCGAGAACCCGCAGGACGACATCGTCACCAAGCTGATCAGCGTCGGCAAGGACGACGACCACGGCTCGCTGACCAACGACGAGTTCGGCTTCTTCGTCATCCTGCTCGCCGTCGCCGGCAACGAGACGACCCGCAACGCGATCAGCCACGGCATGCACGCGTTCCTCCAGAACCCCGACCAGTGGCAGACCTGGATCGACGAGCGCCCCGACACGATGGTCGACGAGGTCATCCGCTGGGCCACCCCCGTCACCGTCTTCCAGCGCACCGCGCTCCAGGACACCGAGCTCGCCGGCCAGGCCATCAAGAAGGGCGACCGCGTCGGTCTCTTCTACGCCTCGGCGAACTTCGACGAGGAGGTCTTCGAGGACCCCTTCACCTTCAACATCAAGCGTGAGAACAACCCGCACGTCGCCTTCGGCGGCCACGGCGCGCACTACTGCATCGGCGCCAACCTGGCCCGCATGGAGATCAAGCTGATCTTCGACGCCCTCGCCGACCTCGCGCCCAACATCCAGCTCGACGGCGAGCCGCGCCGCCTGCGCTCCGGCTGGCTCAACGCGATCAAGGAGATGCAGGTCAAGTACAGCTGACCTCCTTCAGCGCAGGTTCAGGGCGGCTCCACCACAATGGAGCCGCCCTGACCGCTTTTTCCCGGAGGACGCCGTGCGGATCCTGGTCGTCGACGACGAGCGCCGGCTCGCGCGCGCCATCGAGCTCGGCCTGGAGGCCGAGGGCTTCGCCGTGGACGTCGCGCACGACGGCACCGACGGTCTCTGGATGGCGCGGGAGAACACCTACGACGCCATCGTCCTCGACCTCATGCTGCCCGGCATCAACGGATACAAGGTCTGCGAGACGCTGCGCCGCGAGGAGAACTGGACGCCCATCCTCATGCTGACCGCCAAGGACGGCGAGTGGGACCAGGTCGAGGGACTCGACACCGGCGCCGACGACTACCTGACCAAGCCGTTCTCGTTCCCCGTCCTCGTCGCCCGCCTGCGCGCGGTCGCCCGGCGCGGGGCGCGGGAGCGGCCGACGGCGATCGAGCTCGGCGACCTCGTCGTCGACACCGCCGCGCGCCGGGTCCGCCGCGGCGAGGTCGAGATCAGCCTGACCTCGCGGGAGTTCGCGGTCCTGGCCTTCCTCGCCCGGCACAGGGGCGACGTGGTGTCGAAGCGGCAGGTCCTGGACTCGGTCTGGGACGGCGACTTCGAGGGCGACCCGAACATCGTGGAGGTCTACGTCCGCCACCTGCGCAACAAGGTGGACCGGCCGTTCGGTCGCGAGGCGATCCAGACCGTCCGGGGTGCGGGCTACCGGCTCGCGAGCGACGGGGGATGAGCATGCGGGTGCGTACGACGCTCGCCGCGGTACTCGTGGTCGCGGTGGCCCTGGTCGTCGGCGCGGTCGCGCTCGTGCTCGCGGTGCGCGGGTCGCTGCGCGACGGGGCGGAGTCGACGGCGGAGAACCAGGCCTCGGCCCTCGTCGCCCAGGTCGACGCCGGCAGCCTCCCCGCCTCGCCCGGCACCGACCCCGACAACGACCCGGACGACCCGGACGACCCGGACGACCCCGACGACCCCGACGACCCCGACGAGGACGACGAGGAGGCCGACGACCTCGTCTGGCAGGTCCACGACGCAGCCGGCCGGCTCGTCGCCGCGTCCCAGCCGCTCGCTGGCCGCCTCCCGGACCGTGACGGGGATGCCGTCGAGCTGCCCGGGGGCGACCACCCCTACGTCGTGGTGAGCGAGGACACCGACGACGGTCACGTGGTGACGGTCGCGGTGTCGCTCGAGGACGTCGACGAGACGACCGCGGCGCTCGCCGCCCCGCTGCTGCTGGGCCTCCCGCTGCTGCTCCTCGTCGTCGGGGGGACGACCTGGCTGGTGGTCGGGCGCACCCTGCGCCCCGTGGAGCGCATCCGCCAGGAGGCCGAGGAGATCACCGGCACTCGGCTCGACCGCCGCGTCTCCGAGCCCGCCGCGCGCGACGAGGTCGGCCGGCTGGCCCGCACGATGAACGCGATGCTCGCCAGGCTCCAGGACTCCCGCGACCGGCAGGAGCAGTTCGTCTCCGACGCCTCCCACGAGCTGCGCTCGCCGCTGGCGAGCCTGCGCCAGACCGCCGAGGTCGCCCACACCCACCCCGGCGCCGTACCCGAGGGCGAGCTCGCCGAGGCGGTGCTCGAGGAGACGGTGCGGATGCAGGCCCTCGTCGAGCAGCTGCTCGCCCTCACCCGCGCCGGTGAGGGACGTGCCCAGGCGCCGCGCGAGGACGTCGACGTCGACGACCTCGCCCTCGCGGAGGCCCGGCGAGCGGCCAGGTCCGGCCTGGTGGTCGACACCAGCGGCGTCGGTCCGGGCCGGGTCCACGGTGACCCCGTCGCGCTCTGCCAGGTCGTGCGCAACCTCGTCGACAACGCCGTCCGTCACGCAGCCGGCCGGGTGGCGGTGGCGGTCTCCGAGCACGGCGGCCGGGTGCACCTCGTGGTCGACGACGACGGTCCGGGCATCCCGACCGCCGACCGGGAGCGGGTCTTCGAACGCTTCGTCCGCCTCGACGAGGCCCGCACCCGCGACGCCGGGGGCAGCGGCCTCGGCCTGGCGATCGTCCGTGCCGTGGTCACCGGCCACGGCGGCACGGTCGAGGTCGGCGAGAGCCCGTTCGGCGGCGCCCGGGTCGTCGTCGACCTGCCTTCCTGAAGACCTGTTCAGGTGCGTTCAGGGAGGGTTCAGCGACCTCCCGGCAGGCTGGTCCCACCAGCCGCCCCGGGGACCCCGGGCCGGCCCCACCGAGAGAGGGAGACCCCCATGAACACCAGCGTCCTGCGCCGCAAGCGCGTCGTCCTGCCCGCCCTGGCCACCGTCGCCGTCCTGGCCGTCGGCGGGACGGTCTGGGCGGCCTCCGCCGACGACGTCTCGGGCGACGAGCGGGACCGGGTCGCGGCTGCCGGCGAGGCCTACGAGGTCGAGGTCCGCTTCGCTGNACCGTCGCCGTCCTGGCCGTCGGCGGGACGGTCTCCACGGGCGCCGCCGGTGGCGGCGAGGCCGTCGAGGTGGAGCGCTCCGACGACCGCGGCGAGGCCTACGAGGTCGAGGTCCGCTTCGCTGACGGCACCGAGGTCGACGTCACCCTCGACGACGACCTCGGCGTGATCGCCACCGAGCGCGACGACGACCGCGACGACGACCGGTACGACGACGACCGGTACGACGACGACCGCGACGACCGCGACGCCGACGACCGGGTCCTCGACGCCAGCGAGCGCACCTCCGCCGAGCGGGCCGCCCTCGCCGCCGTCGGCGGTGGCACGGTGCTCGACGTCGAGGCGAGCGACGACCGGGGCGTCGCCTACGAGGTCGAGGTGCGGGACGGCAAGGGCGTCGAGTGGGACGTCGACCTCGGCGCCGACTTCTCCGTCGTCACGAAGCACCAGGACCGCTGAGCCTCACGCCCGGCAGCCCCGGCGTGCAGTAGCGTGCTGTCCTCCGACGACGGCTGACAGGAGGGTTCGATGAGCAACGTGGACCTGGAGAACTTCCGGGGTTACTCCGACAACCACTACCAGCACGGGATGCACACCCTCGCGTGGATCTCGCTCTGGACGATCATCATCCTCGGCGTGGGCGCCGGGCTCTTCGGGTTCTTCTGGGGCCTCAGCCAGTAGCAGCGCGGTTCGTCCGCTCCACGAGGTCGTCGACAACGGCCTCGATGCTGCCGCCGCTGCGCTCGTACGCCGCCCGCTGCCGCACGGACCCACCCTCGGCCAGCACCCGGTCGACACCTTCCCGCACCAGGGCGAGGTCGTCGCCGAGGTGCCCGGCGACCGTGTCGACCAGCGCCTCGAGCACGTCGCGCGCCGGCACCGGCTCGCCGGTGCCGGGGTCGAGCAGCTGGCCCGCCAGGCCGTAGCGGGCGGCGCGCCACTGCGCGGCCCGGAGCAGCTCTGCCCGCCACTGCCCGGCGGCAGGCCCCCGAGCGGCAGCGGCGTCGGGGCCTGCCGCCTGCGTGACCAGGCCGCGGGCGAGGGCGGCCACGAGCACCGCGTCGTCCGGGTCGGTGCACACATCGGTGACCCGCACCTCCACGGTCGGGTAGCGCTGGGAGAGGCGGGCGTCGAAGTAGAGCATCCCCTCGTCCCGCGCCGCCCCGGACGCGATCAGCTCGCGGCACACCCGTCGGTAGGTCTCGACGTCGCCGAAGCGCTCGGTCGGCCCGGCGCTGGGCCAGCCCGCCCAGGCCTGGGAGCGCCAGGAGGCGTGCCGCGTGTCCCGGCCCCGGTAGAAGGGGGAGTTGGCGCTCACCGCGAGCAGCGCAGGGAGCCACGGGCGCAGCGCATCGACCACCCGCACGCCCTCCTCCTGCGAGGCGACCTGCACGTGCACGTGCATCGCGCAGGTCCCGGCCGGACGGGCGACCTCGCCGAAGGTGTCGACCATCGCCTGGTAGCGATCGTCCCGCGTGGCCCGCGGCTCGCCGCTGCCCAGCGGGGCCGCGCCGGCCGCCACGGTGCGCAACCCGGCCCCCTCGGCAGCCTCGGCGGCCGCCCTCCGCGCGCGTACGACGTGCTCCCGCAGCTCGGCGAGCGAGGTCACCGGTGGCGTGCGGGTCTCGAGCTGGTGACGGAACAGCTCGTGGTCGAGGTCCTCGGACGGCAGCCCGTGCTCGGCGGCGTACTTGAGCACCTGCTGCGACCGCGGCGCTGCCTCCCGCGTCGCGGGGTCGACCAGCAGCAGCTCTTCCTCGACCCCCAGCGTGCGCGGCTCCATGCCACCGCGCTACCCGCCGCACCGCCGGGCAGCCGCGCGAAGACGGCCCTGACGGGTCAGGCGTCGCCGGCGAGGTCCTCCAGCACCGCCTGGAAGTCGGCGCCGAGCACGGCCGTGAGCGTGCCCTCGTCGTCGATGCTGGTCAGCTGCTGGTAGCCGGAGCCGTCCCACCAGTACACGTGCGGGCTGAGTGGTCCGGGGGAGTCGCCGTGGCCGGCGGCGGCGAAGCCTGCCATCGCCTGGAGGCTCGGCAGCACGGGACAGGCCCCGGAAGGGGAAACAGCCCACCAGAAGAGGGAGAGGCACGCGAAGCAGCCAGCCGTGGCGGCCGGGCTCCTCGCCGGTGAGCTCGGTGGCGAGCGAGGGCATGAGCAGGGCCCGGCTGCCGGTGTGGACCGACGCCCCGGAGAGGACGTGGAAGTGTCCGCCGTCGCGGAGGTCGAGGCGCTCGTGGTGCTCGACGGGTTCGCGGCGGAGGTTCGCCACCCCCCACTCGCGCAGCTGCGCGGGACCGCCCTGTGCGGCGGCCCGGGCGTCGTCGTAGACGGCGACGGACTCCGGCAGGTCGAGTGCGAGCAGCTCGACGAGGCCGGGCGCGAACTCGCGGTGGGGGAACGTGCCGAGGTCGGGGACCGCGTCCTGCGGGTAGAGGCGCGTGTAGGTCCGGGAGCGGGCGTCGTCGGGGGCCAGGGTCGCGAACGGGTCGGGGGCGTCCATGCTGGCGAGCACGGTGCCGACGTGGCGGTCGACGACCTCCGGCCAGGCGCCGCGCCCGCGGTCGTCCTGGTGGCAGGACGCGGCGACGTTCCACAGCCCGAACTGCCGACCGGTGTCGTCGACGACGTGGTCGGGGTGCACCGTCACCTCGATGCCGCGCTCGGCGAAGGCGCGACGGACGAGGGACCGCACCTGCTGCGCGTCCTCGGAGCCGAGGAACGGCAGGGCGTCGTCGGGGTCGGCAGGCTCGACCGGGGATCGGTCGGCGTCACGCCGGCGCCGACGACCGAACAGGCCCATGCGGTGGTCGGCCGGGTCAGTCGCGTGCGGTGAGCACGATGGGGTCGCCGTCGGTGATCGCGACGGTGTGCTCGGCGTGCGCACCGCGGGAGCCGTCGGCGCTGCGGATCGTCCAGCCGTCGGGGTCGAAGGCGATCTCGTCGGTGGAGTGCAGGAACCACGGCTCGATGGCGATGACCAGGCCGGGGCGCAGCTTGAGGCCGCGGCCCGGACGCCCGTCGTTGGGGACGTGCGGCTCACCGTGCATCGTCCGGCCCACGCCGTGGCCGCCGAACTGCAGGTTGACCTTCAGCCCGGCTTCGTGGGCGACGCTGCCGATGGCGAAGGAGATGTCACCGAGCCTGTTGCCGGCGCGGGCAGCGGCGATGCCGGCCGCGAGGGCCTTCTCGGTCGTGGCGATGAGCTGCTGGTCCTCCTCGCGCGGGGTGCCGACGATGACCGACAGGGCCGAGTCGGAGACCCAGCCGTCGACGGCCGCGGCGAAGTCGACCGAGAGCAGGTCGCCGTCCTGGAGCACGTAGTCGAACGGGAGGCCGTGCAGCACGGCGTCGTTGACGGAGGTGCACAGCACCTTGCCGAACGGGCTCGCGCCGAACGACGGGTGGTAGTCGATGTAGCAGGACTCGGCGCCGGCGTCCTTGATCATCCGGTGTGCCAGCTCGTCCAGCTCGAGCAGGTTGACCCCGACGTCCGCCTTCTCGGCGAGGGCCGAGATCACCGAGGCGACGAATCGCCCGGCGGGACGCATCTGGTCGATCTGGGTCGGGGTACGGAGCTCGATCACGGTCCGAGCCTACTTCCCCGAGCGGGCTTCCTCCCACGCGGCGCTGAGGTCGACCACGACGGCCTTGCGGCTGGACGCGTCGGTGCCGTCGAACGCGATGCCCTCGAGCGGGCCGGGCCCGTAGGTGCTGACCGATCCACGGATCGCCTCCTGCTGACCGGGGCCGATGCGGGTCTCGCCGTCGAGGCGGGTGTGGTGGAACTCGCGGTTGATGACCGACTTCACCTCGATGTCGCCCAGGGTGATGGGGTTGTCGGTCAGGTTCCGCGCGACGAAGCGGTAGGTGCAGGCGACGTCCCTGCCGTTGGTGCTCGTGCACTCGGCCCGGGTCACCCGGATCCGCAGGTGGCCCTCGTCGGTCTCGAACTCCTCGCCCACCAGCACGCTCGCCTCGGGCGGTTCCACCCAGTCGAGGGCGTCGCCGAGCCAGAGCCAGACGTACCAGGACCAGAGGAGCGACAGCACGATCGCGACCACCGCCATCCCCACCCCGACGCGGGCCATGCCCGTGCCGGTGCCGGAGCGGCGAGCGCGTCGCAGCGCGGCGAGGCCCAGGCCGAGGCCGACCGCGCCGGCGAGGACACCGAGGAGGTTCAGCAGCGGGACCGGCGTGAGGATGAGGCCGACCATGCCGAGCACGAGCGCCGCGACGGCGAACCCGTTGGTCGGCGGCCCGGGCCGGCCCGGCGGCGGGTACGGCGGCGGGTACGGCGGGTGCTGCTGCGTCACGCCCCGATCATGACCACTGCGCCCGGTGCCGAAACGGCACCGGGCGCAGCAGGCGTGGGGGAGTGGTGCTTCAGTTGGTCGGCTTCTCGGCACCGACGACCCACATCGCGAAGAACTGCGATCCGCCGCCGTAGGCGTGCCCGAGGGCCTTGCGGGCGCCGTCGACCTGGTGCTCGCCCGCGGCCCCGCGGACCTGCAGGGCGGCCTCGGCGAAGCGGAGCATCCCGGAGGCGCCGATCGGGTTCGACGAGAGCACGCCGCCGGAGGCGTTGAACGGGATGCGACCGGTCATGGCGGTCTCCCCGGCCTCGGTGAGCTTCCAGCCCTCGCCCTCGGCGGCGAAGCCGAGGTTCTCCAGCCACATCGGCTCGAACCAGCTGAACGGCACGTAGACCTCGGCTGCGTCGATCTCGTCGATCGGCGAGGTGATGCCGGCCTGCTTCCACAGCGCGGCCGCGGCGTCGCGGCCGGCCTGCGGGTTGACCTGGTCGCGCTCGGCGGCCGTGGTGGGCTCCGAGCGCATCACGGTGCCGTGGATCCACGCGGGGTTCGGCGACGACTTCGCGACGTCCTCGTCCACGATGACCAGCGCGCAGGCGCCGTCGGAGGACGGGCAGGTCTCCTCGTAGCGGATCGGGTCCCACAGCATCTGCGAGGCCAGGACCATGTCGACCGTCCGCTCCTCGCGCAGGTGCGCGTAGGGGTTCTTCAGCGCGTTGGTGCGGTCCTTGGCGGCCACGATCGCGCCGATGTGGGTCGGCGCGCCCGAGCGGCGGATGTAGGAGCGCACGTGCGGGGCGAAGTAGCCACCGGCGCCGGCGTGCACCGGCATCACGAACGGAACCGGCACTGAGAGTGCCCACATCGCGTTGGACTCCGACTGCTTCTCGAAGGCGACGGTGAGCACCTTCTTGTGCACGCCGGACTGCACCAGCGACGAGGCGACGATGGCGGTCGAGCCACCGACGGAACCGGCGGTGTGGACGCGCAGCAGCGGCTTGCCGGCCGCACCGAGGGCCTCGGCGAGGTAGAGCTCCGGCATCATCACGCCCTCGAACAGGTCCGGCGCCTTCCCGACGACGATGGCGTCGATCTCGTCGAGGGTCATCCCGGCGTCGGCGAGGGCGCGGTCCATCGCCTCGCGGCACAGGCCGGCCATCGAGACGTCCTCGCGCTTGGCCCGGTGGTGGGTCTGGCCGACGCCGATGACGGCGGCAGGCTTCTTGGCCATCAGTTCTGTCCCTCCATGACGCAGACGAGGTTCTGCTGCAGCGCGGGTCCGCTGGTCGCGTGGCCGAGCACCTTGTCGGCGGTGCCGTCCCAGATCCGGCGGGCGGCCTCGCCGATGCGGATCGCGCCGCCGGTGAACATCGGGTTTCCGGCGAGCGCACCGCCCGACGGGTTGAGCCGGACGTCGTCGGCGAGGCCGAGCTCGCGGCGCAGGATCAGCTCCTGGTGGCTGAACGGCGCGTGCAGCTCGGCGACCTGGACGCCGTCCGTGCCACCCGCAGCGGCGGCGGCGCGGGCCGCGGACTCCGAACGGGTGAGGTCGCGGGTGCCCAGGTGCAGCGCGTCGGTGTAGTGCGCGAGGCCGGTGATCCAGGCGGGGCGCTCGCGCACCTCGCGGGCCCGGTCCCCGGCGGCGAGCACGATCGCCGCGGCGCCGTCGGTCACCGGTGCGGCGTCGTGCTTGCGCAGCGGGTCGGCGAACATCGGCCGCGCCAGCAGGTCCTCGACGGACGAGCCACCGGCCCGGACGGCGTACTCGTTCTTCTCGGCGTCGGTCAGCGAGCGGTTGACGACGTCGGCCATCGCGGCCTCGTCCCACTCGCCGGCGTCGATGCCGAGCCGCGCCTGGAGTGCCGCGATCGACACGGTGTCCGGCCAGAGCGGGGTCAGCGTGTAGGGGTCGAGCTGGAGGGCGAGGGTGCGGCGCAGGACGCCGGCCGACGCCTTGCCGAAGCCGAACACCAGGGCGGTGTCGACCTCGCCGGTCTGGATCTTCAGCCAGGCCTCGTAGAGCGCCCAGGCGGCGTCCATCTCCACGTGCGACTCGTTCACCGGCGGGAGGACGCCGATGGCGTCGATCGCGCTCACGAACGAGAACGAGCGGCCCGCGAGGTAGTCCGAGGAGCCGGAGCACCAGAAGCCGATGTCCTTCTTCGTCCAGCCGGTCTGCTCGTAGCACTCGCCGAAGATCGGCACGAGCAGCTCGGCACAGGTCGGCGACCCGTCGTAGTCCTGCAACTGTCGCTGGGCGAACCCGACGACGGCAACGTCACGCATGTCTGTCCTTCCGCCCGCTCAGAGGTGGTGCTTGTAGGTGTCGTAGTCCGCGTCCGGCTCACCGGTCGGCGCGAAGTGGCTGATGTTCTCGATCGTGGTGCCCCACTCCTCGCGGGGCTTCCAGACCGCCTTGACCCGCAGGCCCATCCGGATCTCCTCGACGGGGATGTCGAGGATCAGGTGCTGCAGCGCGATGTCCGCACCGTCGAGCAGGATGTAGGCCGAGACGTACGGCGGCGCGATCCGCTGGCCCAGGAAGGGCACGTTGACGATGCAGAAGGTCGTGACCGTGCCGGTGTCGGACAGCTCGACCTCCTCCGAGGTCGGCACCCCGTCGGTCGGGCAGGCCGGCCGCGGCGGGACGTAGACCTTCTGGCACTTCGGGCAGCGCTGGCCCAGGATCCGGCCCTCGGCGAGGCCGCGGTAGAACGCGGACTCCTCGGGGCTGGCGGCGTAGGTGTAGTCGAGGCTGATCGGCGTGATGATGCCGGTGACGTCGTCCGTGCCGGTCGGGGCGCTCGCCGGGGCGGCGGTGCCGGAGTCGGGCTCGAAGACGAGGTCGGTGATGACGCCGGCGCGCTCGGCGCCCCAGCGCGGCCGCACCCGCATGCCGGTGCTGATCTCGTCGGCGCTGCTGACGTCCACCGCGTGCAGCAGCGGCGTGTCCGCGCCGTCGAGGGTGATCAGCGCGAACGCGAACGGGCGGTCGAAGGGCTGCCCGGCCACAGGCTCGCTCACCCAGGTCCACGAGGTGACCGTGCCGGTGCCGGCCAGGTCGACGAACTCCGTCGGGGCCTGGTGGCTGACCGGGTCGAACTCCGGCGGAGGGCAGGCGACGCGCCCGTCGGCGAGGCGGGCGCCCACGAGCCGGCCGTCCCGGAGGCCGGTGAGGAAGCGGCCCAGCACCGGACCGACGGATCGGGTGTAGTCGAAGGCGACCGTGACCGGTGCCGAGAGGGTGCGACTCATGGCGAAAGTGAAACACGTTCTAGAAATGGTTCGCAACGAGGGGCATGATTCGTCTCATGAAACTGGGACTTCAGCTGGGTTACTGGGGCGCGCAGCCGCCCCAGGGCGTGGGCGAGCTCGTCGCGGCCGCCGAGGACGCCGGGTTCGACGCGATCTTCACCGCCGAGGCGTGGGGGAGTGACGCGTTCACCCCGCTGGCCTGGTGGGGGCGCGAGACGTCGCGGGTCCGGCTGGGCACCTCGATCGTGCAGATGTCGGGCCGCACGCCGACCTCCATCGCGATGCACGCACTGACCCTCGACCACCTCACCGGCGGACGGGTCGTGCTGGGCATGGGCGTCAGCGGCCCGCAGGTCGTCGAGGGCTGGTACGGCCAGCCGTTCGAGAAGCCGCTGGCCCGCACCCGCGAGGTCGTCTCGATCATCCGCAAGGTGCTGGCCCGCGAGGCGCCGGTGACCAACGACGGCCCGCACCACCCGCTGCCCTACCGCGGACCCGGAGCGGTCGGGCTCGGCAAGCCGCTCAAGCCGATCGTCCACCCATTGCGCGCGGACCTGCCGATCTGGCTGGGTGCGGAGGGGCCGAAGAACGTCGCGCAGACCGCGGAGATCGCCGACGGCTGGATCCCGATCTTCTACACCCCGAAGAGCGCCGGCATGTACCAGCCGTGGCTCGACGAGGGCTTCGCGCGACCGGGCGCACGTCGTACCCGCGCGGACTTCGAGATCGCCGCGACCTGTCACCTGCAGATCGTCGAGGACGCGACCCAGAAGCAGGCCGTCATCGACGCGATGAAGCCGTTCGTCTCGCTCTACATGGGCGGCATGGGCGCCAAGGAGCAGAACTTCCACACCCAGGTCTTCGCCCGGATGGGCTACGAGGAGCTGGCCTCCGAGGTGCAGGAGCTCTACCTGTCGGGTGAGAAGGACAAGGCGACCGCGCTGATCCCCGACGAGCTGGTCGACGACATGCACATCATCGGCACCGCCTCCGAGGTCAAGGAGCGGGTCGCGCAGTGGGAGGAGACGGGCGTGACCACGCTGCTGCTCTCGTGCCGCAGTGCCGCCGAGGTGCGCCAGGTCGCGGAGGTCCTGCTCTGACCCCGGCCTGCTGACCCGGGCCTGCTGACCCGGTCCTGCTGACCCGGGCCTGCTGACCCGGGCCTGCTGACCCGGGCCTGCCGAGGGTCTGGTCCCTGTCGGCGGTGGCGGTTAGCGTTCCGGGGATGAGGCGCGAACCGCACCAGAACGTCGCCACCGTGCTGGTCGACCCTGCCCTGCTGCGCGACCTCGAGATCGAGCTCATGGAGCTCGACCTGTGGGTCTGGCCGGTGCGGACGGCGCCCATCTGCGTCGACGGCCCGCGCACTGCCTTCCAGGTCCGGCGGCGGCTGGTGGAGGCCCAGCGCGGGGCGTGGGACTGCGCCGCGCACTGGGTGCCGGTGTGGATCAGCTTCGGGGAGCGCTGGTCCTCCGGCGACGACCCGCTGCCGTGGGCCGCCCGCCGCGCCCTGTGGGACGCGCTCGACGCGCACGCCGACCAGGTCCGGTTCCACCGGCGCCTGGGCGGCGTGCGCCCGCTGGCCGCACCCGTCGAGCGTGCCGCGGGCTGAGCAGGGTTCTTGCCCGCGAAATAGAACACGTTCTACTGTGGGTCCCGTGACCGACACGCTCCGGACCCCTGCCCACAACGGCCACCTGATGGTCGCGGCCCTCAAGCGCCACGCCGACCGCCCGATCGTCCACCTCGGTGACGTCACCCTCACGGGGCGCGAGACCGCGGAGCGGATCTCGCAGTACATCCAGGCCTTCGAGTCCCTCGGCGCCGGCCGGGGTACGCCGGGGGCGCTGCTCGCGCTGAACCGGCCGGAGGTGCTCTTCATCCTCGGCGCCGGCCAGACCCAGGGCTTCCAGCGGACCTCGCTGCACCCGCTGGGCTCTGCCGACGACCACGCCTACGTCATCAACGACGCGGGGATCACCACGCTCGTCATCGACCCCTACTTCGCGGGTCGCGCCGTCGAGCTGCTCGGCAAGTGCCCGGGCCTCAAGCGGGTCCTGACCATCGGCCCGGTCCCCGAGGAGCTGGCCGACGTCGCGACCGACCTGACCGAGGTCGCTGCGTCCTTCGAGCCGCGTCCGCTCGAGGCGGCCGTGCTCGAGCCCGACCACATCACCTCGATCACCTACACCGGCGGCACGACCGGCAAGCCCAAGGGCGTGATCGGCAACGTGCGCTCGTTCTCGACGATGGCGCAGATCCAGATGGCCGAGTGGGAGTGGCCGACCGAGCCGCGCTTCCTCATGTGCACGCCGCTCTCGCACGCCGGTGCGGCGTTCTTCGTTCCCGTCGTGCTCCAGGGCGGCACCCTCTTCGTCTCGGCACGCTTCGACCCGGCCGAGGTGCTGCGCACCATCGAGGAGAAGCGGATCAACTCGCTCATGCTCGTGCCGACGATGCTCTACGCCCTGATGGACCACCCCGACTCGCACACGCGCGACCTGTCGTCGCTCGAGACCGTCTACTACGGCGCGTCCGCGATCAACCCGGTCCGCCTCAAGGAGGCGATCGAGCGGTTCGGGCCGATCTTCGCGCAGTACTACGGCCAGTCCGAGGCCCCGATGGTGATCAGCTACTTCCCGAAGGGCGAGCACGTCGACGCCGAGGGTCGCCCGATCGAGGAGCGGCTCACGTCCTGCGGCCGACCGTCGGCGTACCTGCGCACCGCGCTGCTCGGCGAGGACGGCAACCCGGTGCCGCAGGGCGAGCCGGGCGAGATCTGCGTGGCGGGACCGCTGCTGTCGGCGGGCTACTGGCAGCTGCCGGAGGCCACGGCCGAGACCTTCCGCGACGGCTGGATGCACACCGGCGACGTGGCGCGCGAGGACGAGGACGGGTTCTGGTACATCGTCGACCGCACCAAGGACATGATCGTCACCGGCGGCTTCAACGTGTTCCCGCGCGAGGTCGAGGACGTCATCGCCGAGCACCCGGCGATCGCCCAGGTGGGCGTGATCGGCACCCCGCACGAGAAGTTCGGCGAGGCGGTCACCGCCGTCGTCGTGCTCCGGGAGGGTCACGAGCTCACCGAGGAGGTCGTCGCCGAGATCCAGGCTGCGGTCAAGGAGCGCAAGGGATCGGTCCAGGCCCCCAAGGAGGTCATCGCGGTCGACGCGCTGCCGCTGACCGCGCTCGGCAAGCCGGACAAGAAGGCGCTGCGGGCCCGCTTCTGGACCGGGGAGCGCTCGGTCGGCTGACCCCGGCGCCGGCCGACCAGGGAGGGACGCACGAGGGCCGCCCCGCTCGATGAGCGGGGCGGCCCTTCGTCGCCTGGTCGTCGCCTGGTCGTCGCCTGGTCGTCGCTTGGTCGTCGCTTGGTCGTCGCTTGGTCGGCGCTTGGTCGGCGCTTGGTCGGCGGCGCTGCCGCCGGGGGACCTCAGCGACCCTTGAACTCCGGCTTCCGCTTCTCCAGGAACGCACGGGGGCCCTCCTTGGCGTCCTCGGAGGAGAACACGGCGGCGCCGATGCGGGCGTCGTCGGCCCAGCACTCGTCCTCGTGCTTGCCCTCCGAGTCGCGCATCGTCTTGAGGATGGCCTGGACGGCGAGCGGGCCGTTGGCGGCGATCATGTCGGCGATCTCGTGCGCCTTGGCCAGCGCCTGCCCGTCGGGCACGACGTGGCCGATCAGGCCGAGCTCCTTCGCCTCCGGGGCGAGGAGCGTGCGACCGGTGAGCAGCAGCTCGGCGGCGACGGTGTAGGGGATCTGGCGGGGGAGCCGCACGGCGGAGCCGCCCATCGGGTAGAGGGACCAGCGGGCCTCGGCGACACCGAACTTCGCCGACTCGCCGGCGACCCGGATGTCGGTGCCCTGCAGGATCTCCGTGCCGCCGGCGATCGCCGGGCCCTCGACCGCGGCGATGAGTGGCTTGGTGAGGCGGAAGCCCTTGAGCAGGCCCTTGATCACGGTGGGGTCGTAGCTGCCGTCCTCGAAGCTCTCCGACGGCGGCTTCTCGTCGGCCTTCTTGAGGTCCATGCCGGCACAGAAGTAGCCGCCGGCACCGGTGAGGATGCAGACCCGGATCTCCGGGTCCTCGTTCACCCGGTCCCAGGCGTCCTCCATGATCCGCAGCATCTCGCTGGACAGCGCGTTGCGGCGCTCGGGGCGGTTCATGGTGACGACCAGCTTGTGGCCGTCCTGCTCGACGAGGCAGTCGGGGGTGGTGCGCACGGGGGCGTCGGTCGCGGACATGCGAACCACGCTAGCGAAAAAGTGAAACGTGTTCTAGTCTCTGGCTCGTGGCCCTCAACATCGCCGATCTCTTCGAACACGCCGTCGACGCCGTCCCGGAGAAACCCGCCGTCCAGGTGGGGGAGCGCGTCATCTCCTTCGCCGAGCTCGAGGCGGAGTCCAACAAGCTCGCCCACCACCTGCAGGCGCAGGGCATCGGTGTCGGCGACCACGTCGGTCTCTACGCCAAGAACAGCATCGAGCACGTCATCGCGCTGATCGCGATCCTCAAGGTGCGCGCGGTCGCCATCAACGTGAACTACCGGTACGTCGCCGGCGAGCTCGAGTACCTCTTCGACAACGCCGACCTGGTCGGCCTCGTGCACGACCGCGTCTACGCGCCGCTGGTCGCCGAGGTGCTGCCGAAGGTCGGTGCGATGAAGGCGGTCGTCGCGGTGCCCAACCCGCTCGAGCCGGACGACCGGAGCGACCTGTCGGCGTTCAACGGCGTCACGCTCGAGGAGGCCGTGGCCGGCCAGTCCGACGCCCGCGACTTCGGCGAGCGCAGCCCCGACGACATCCACATCATCTACACCGGCGGCACCACCGGGTTCCCGAAGGGCGTCATGTGGCGCCACGAGGACTTCTGGCGCGTGCTCGGCGGCGGCATCGACTTCATGACCGGCGAGCCGCTGGAGGAGTACGACCAGTCGAAGAAGGCCAAGGAGGAGAGCCTCGTCACCCTCCCGCTGAGCCCGCTCATGCACGGTGGCGCCCAGGCGTCGCTGCTGATGCACCTCTTCGCCGGCCAGGTGACCATCCTCGAGCCGAAGTTCGACCCGGTCCGCACCTGGGAGCTCGTCGACAAGTACGGCGTGCAGATGCTCTTCATGACCGGCGACGCCATGGCGGTCCCGCTCATCGATGCCTACGAGGCCGGCGGCTTCGACGGCCAGACGCTCTTCGCCATCGCCTCCAGCGCCGCGATCTTCTCCAAGTCGGTCAAGGAGCGGTGGATGAAGCACTTCCCGAACGCCGTCTTCACCGACTCGATCGGCTCCTCGGAGACCGGCTTCCAGGGCACCGGCCTGCAGGACGCGAGCGCGCTGTCGACCGACGGGCCGGTCGTCTCGATCCCGCCGACCACGGTGATCCTCGGTGACGACAACCGCCCGCTGGACCCGGTCAAGGACGTCGGCAAGGTCGGGCGCACCGCCCGCGCCGGCCACGTCCCGGTCGGTTACTACAAGGACCCGGAGAAGTCGGCGCGGACGTTCATCGAGATCGACGGCGTCCGCTACTCGATCCCCGGCGACAACGCCCGGATCGAGGAGGGCAACCGGATCACGCTGCTCGGTCGCGGCTCGAACTGCATCAACACCGGCGGGGAGAAGGTCTACCCCGAGGAGGTCGAGCAGGCGATCAAGGCCCACCCCGGCGTGTACGACGCGCTCGTGGTCGGGCTGCCCGACGAGAAGTACGGCCAGGCGGTCTCCGCCGTCGTCGAGCCCCGTCCCGGCCACACCATCGACCTCGAGGAGCTGCGCACCTTCCTGCGCTCGCACCTCTCCGGCTACAAGCTGCCGCGCCGCCTGACGATCGTGGAGGAGATCCCCCGCAACGCCACCGGCAAGGCGCAGTACCCCAGGGCGAAGGAGCTCGCCCTCGCCGACCACGTCACCATCGACACGAACTCAGGAGCCAACGCCTGATGCGCACCCCCCTCTGCGACGCCTTCGGCATCGAGTACCCGATCTTCGCGTTCACCCCGTCCGAGCACGTCGCGGCCGCGGTGTCGCGCGCCGGCGGCCTCGGCGTCCTCGGCTGCGTCCGCTTCAACGACCCCGACGAGCTCGACCGGGTCCTGACCTGGATGGACGAGAACACCGACGGCAAGCCGTACGGCGTCGACGTGGTCATGCCGATGAAGGTCCCCACCGAGGGCACCTCGGCCGACCTGTCGTCGTACATCCCCGAGGAGCACAGGAAGTTCGTCGACGAGACCCTCCTCAAGCTCGGCGTCCCGCCGCTGCCCGAGGGCGAGGGCCGCGAGGGCGTCCTCGGCTGGCTCCACTCGATGGCCCGCTCGCACGTCGACGTCGCGCTGCAGCACCGTCCGGTGCTCATCGCCAACGCGCTGGGCACGCCGCCGAACGACGTGATCAAGGAGTGCCAGGCCGCCGGCCTGAAGGTCGCCGCGCTCGCAGGCGCTCCGAAGCACGCCCAGAGCCACGTCGCCAACGGCGTCGACATCATCATCGCCCAGGGCTACGAGGCCGGCGGCCACACCGGCGAGATCGCCAGCATGGTGCTCACCCCCGACATCGTCGACGCCGTCGGCCCGGACGTCCCGGTCCTCGGCGCGGGCGGCATCGGCTCCGGCCGCCAGATCGCGGCGTCACTGGCACTCGGCTCGCAGGGCGTGTGGACCGGCTCGATCTGGCTCGGCACCGAGGAGTACCGCAACCTCGCGTCCAACAAGGGCTGGGAGACCGCGTTCCTGCGCGCCACGTCGTCCGACACCGTGCGCACCCGCATCTACACCGGCAAGCCGGCGCGCCTGCTCAAGACGAAGTGGACCGAGGCCTGGAACGAGGAGGGTGCCCCGGCGCCGCTCCCGATGCCACTGCAGAACCTGCTGGTCGCCGACGCCCACAACCGGATCAACGCCTCGGGCGACCCCGACGTGATCTCCATGCCGGTCGGCCAGATCGTCGGCCGGATGAACGAGGTCCGCCCGGTCGCCGAGGTGATGGCCGACCTGGTCGCGGAGTTCCAGGACACGGTCAAGAAGCTCGACGGCATCGCCGGCGTCTGACGGCACCTGACGAGGGGAGCGGGGCATGGGGGCTCTGCGGCGCACGATCACCGACCCGGCGCGGCGACGACTGGTCGTCGCCCTGGCGGCCGCCACGGTCCTGGTCGGCGGCACCATCGCTGCCGCGGAGGACCCCACCCCGCCCCAGCCGGTCCCCGAGGCCAGCTGCGGCGAGGGGTCCCGCCCCGAGACCACCGACCTGCAGGGCCGGGTGCCGAAGGCCGACTTCACCTCCGGCCGCGCCCTGCAGGGCTACACCTGCAACACCGTCGCCGTCGCCCGCCACGGCACCACCGGCGGCTTCAAGACCCTGCGCTACACCGACGCGAAGGGTCGCACCTGCGCGTTCTACGACTCGACCCGGATGCTGGGCCTCGACGTCGTCGGCAACCTGCTCAACGGCACCGGGCTCGGCGTCGTGGTGCTGGACATGACCGACCCCGCGAAGCTGGTCAAGACCGCCAACCTCATCACCCCGGCGATGCTGCAGCCGCACGAGTCGCTGCTCGTCAACCAGGAGCGCGGCCTGCTCGTCGGTGTGATGGGCACCCTGGCCGCCGCACCCGGCGTCCTCGACGTGTACGACGTCAGCCAGGACTGCCGCAAGCCGCGGCTGATGTCGACGACCCTGTCGGGCGTGCTCGGCCACGAGAGCGGGTTCGCCCCCGACGGGATGACCTTCTGGACCGCCGGAGCCGCAGGGTTCACCATGACAGCGGTCGACCTGACCGAGCCCCGCCGCCCGCGCGTGCTGATGACCGAGACCGGCGTGGTCGCCCACGGGCTGCGCTTCTCCGACGACGGCCGCACCATGTACGTGGCGAACATGGGCAGCCCCTCCGGCACGTCCATCCTCGACGACCCCAGCCTCCAGGTCTGGGACGTCGGCCAGGTCCAGGACCGCCGGCCGAAGCCGCGCATCAGCAAGGTCGGCGAGGTCGACTGGCCCGGCATCTCGATCCCTCAGGTCGCCGAGCCGTTCCACCGGGACGGTCGCGACTACGTGCTCGAGGTCGACGAGTTCACCGACTGGTTCGGCGAGGGCTTCACCGTGGACTTCAGGAACAGCCCGGTCGGCGGGGCGCGGATCATCGACGTCACCGACCCGACCCGGCCGACGGTCGTCTCCGACATCCGGCTCGAGGTGCACCAGCAGGAGAACCGCACGAAGGAGGTGCTCTCCGACCCGGGCACCTCGCTCCCGATCGGCGGCTACTCCGCCCACTACTGCTCGGTCCCCACGCGCGACGCGCCGGACCTCGCCGCCTGCTCCATGATCGGCTCTGGCCTGCGCATCTTCGACATCAGCAACGTCGAGCACCCCGTCGAGGTCGCCTACTTCAACCTGCCCTCGAAGGGCGGTGCGAGCGCGCTGTCGCAGCCGGCGTGGGACGCCGCCAACGACTCCGTCTGGTACACCGACGGCACCAGCGGCTTCCACGTCGTCCGGCTCACCAACGGCGTCGAGGAGCTCCTGCCCTGACGCGCCTGCTGCCGGCGCCGGGACGAGCCTAGGCTGGCGGGCATGACCCGCAACGTCCTGATCGCCGGAGCCGGACCCGGGGTGAGCGGCTCGCTCGCCCGCCTCTACGCCGCGGAGGGGGCGGCCGTCGGACTTCTCGGCGCCGACCCGGGGGTGCTCGCCACCCTCGCCGACGAGGTCACGGCCGCCGGTGGCTCTGCCGACAAGGCCCTCGTGGATCTCACCGACGAGATCGCGACCCGGGCGGCGGTCACCCGGATGGCGGAGAAGCTCGGCAAGGTCGACGTGCTGCACTTCAACCCGTCTGCCTACCGGGAGAAGGACCCGCTGTCCCTGTCGCCCGACGAGCTGCTCGAGGACGTCCGCCTCGGTGTCGGCGCGCTGCTCACCGTGCTCCAGGCGGCGCGCCCCTTCATGGGCCCCGGTGGCCGGGTCACCGCGACCGGGAGCATGGCTGCCGACAAGCCGTGGTTCGGCGCGGCCTCGCTCGGCGTGCAGAAGGCCGGGCTGCAGAACCTCGTGCGCAGCATCGACGCCGCGCTGGCCGGCGACGGCATCCGCGCGGTGTCCGTCACCGTGCGCGGCCTGCTCTCGACGGAGGGGCCCTTCGCGCCCGACAACGTCGCCCGCGCCCTGCGCGCCGCCCTCGACCAGGACGAGTCCGGGTGGCAGGCTGAGGTCGCCTACGAGGGCTGACGCAGCCCGGGCATGCTCTGACGTGGGGGTCGGAAGTGGCTGAGCAGCGCACGATGGACGGCTGGGACGGTCCGGACGGCTGGGACGGTCCGGACGAGCCCGGGACGGAGACGTCGGCCCGCCGCCGGCCGGCACTGCGCCGGCTGCTGATCGCGCTGCTCGCCTCCGCGCTCGTGGTGGCGAGCGCGGTCGCGACAGCAGGGTCCTCGCAGGCCGAGCTGCCGCTCATCGCGGTCCCGCGCGCGACCTGCGCAGCCGGCGACCCGGTCGAGACGTCCCTCCAGGGCCGGGTGCCGAAGGCCGACCACACCTCCGGCCGGGCGCGCGAGGGGTACCGGTGCAACACGGTCGAGGTCGGCCGGCACGGCAAGCGGTCGGTGCTCGGCTCGGGCGGCTACAAGGTGCAGCGCTACACCGACGCCAGTGGACGCACCTGCGCCTACTACGACTCCGCTCTGATGGTCGGCCTCAACGCCCTCGGCCTGCTCACCGGCGGCGCCGGCCTCGGCGTGGTCGTGCTGGACATGACGAACCCGGCGAAGCCCGTGAAGACCGCCAACCTGGTCTCACCGGCGATGCTGCAGCCGCACGAGTCGCTGCTCGTCAACCAGGAGCGCGGCCTGCTCGTCGCGGTCATGGGCACCCTGGCCACCGCACCCGGCATCCTCGACGTGTACGACGTCAGCCAGGACTGCCGCAAGCCGAAGCTGCAGTCCTCGACCCTGTCGGGCGTGCTCGGCCACGAGAGCGGCTTCGCCCCCGACGGCCAGACCTTCTGGACCGCGGGCGCCGTCGGCTTCACGCTCACCGCCGTCGACCTCGCCGACCCGCGCCGGCCGAAGGTGCTGCGCACGAAGGGCGGCGTCGTCTACCACGGCCTGCGCCTGTCCGACGACGGCCGGACCATGTACGCCGCGAACATCGGCACCCCGAGCGGGCGTGACGCGAAGCTGCTCGACGGCGCCGGCCTCGACATCCTCGACGTGTCCGACATCCAGGACCGGCGCCCGGACCCGCAGGTCCGCACGCTGTCGCGCCTGACGTGGGAGGAGTCGTCGATCCCGCAGGTTGCCGAACCGTTCACCCGCGACGGCCGGCAGTACGTCCTCGAGGTCGACGAGTTCAGCGACCTCTTCGGCGACCTGCGCCAGTTCAACCAGCCGCGCAGCCCGGTCGGCGCCGCCCGGATCATCGACGTCACCGACCCGCGCGAGCCCGAGGTCGTCTCCAACATCCGCCTCGAGGTGCACGACCCCGCCGTCCGCGCCGACCTCACCGGTGACCCGGGCGCGTCGTCGATCGTGCGGAGCTACACCGGCCACTACTGCTCCCTTCCGACCCGCACCGACCCGAGGATCGCCGGTTGCTCGATGATCGGCTCCGGGCTGCGGCTGTTCGACATCAGCGACGTCCGCAGGCCGCGGGAGGTCGGCTACTTCAACCAGCCGGGTCCCGACGGCGCGTCCGCGCTCTCGCAGCCCGCGTGGGACGTCGAGCGGCGCCAGGTCTGGTACACCGACACCGACGAGGGCTTCTTCGTCGTCGGCCTCCGCGGACCGGCCGCCGGGCTGCTGCCCTGACCTGATTGCCCGGCCTGCCTCAGCGGTACGACGTGCCGCGCTCCTCGCGCACCCACGCCGTGCCCGGGGCCGGCACTCCCTCGGCGGACAGGGCGCGCTTGAGCACCTTGTTCGTCGCCGTCCGCGGCAGGTCGTCGACGACCCGCACGTAGCGGGGCCACGCCTTGGGGGAGAGGTCGCCCTGGGCATCGAGGAACTCCTCGAGCCCGTCGGGGGTCAGCGGGCCGCGCAGCACGAGCGCCGCGGCGACCTGGTCACCGACCTTCTCGTCGGGCACGGCGTGGACCGCCGCCTCGGCGACCGCGGGGTGCCGCAGCAGGATCCGCTCGATCGGTGCCGCGGCGAGGTTCTCCCCGTCCACCCGCAGCCAGTCACCGGTGCGGCCGGCGAAGTAGACCCAGCCGTCGGCGTCGCGGTAGGCGAGGTCGCCGGACCAGTACATCCCTCCCCGCATCCGCTCGGCCTCGGCGGCGTCGTCGTTGTAGTAGCCCGCGAACGCGCCGCGGCCGGTGGTGTTGACCAGCTCGCCGATCGCCTCGTCCGGGTTGAGCAGCCGCCCGGCGGCGTCGAACACCGCGTCCGGCACCTCCTCGGCGGTCTCGGGTGAGAGCACCTTGACGCCGTCGAGCGGCATGCCGAGCGCACCGGCCGGCATCCCCGGCCGGCGCTGCACGATGACGGCGTTCTCGGTCGAGGAGTAGGAGTCGACCACCTCGCAGCCGAAGCGTCGGCCGAACTCGACGATGTCGGCGTCGTTGGCCTCGTTGCCGAAGACCAGGCGCAGCGGGTTCTCGGTGTCGTCGTGCTGCTCCGGCGTCGCCAGCACGTAGGTCAGCGGCTTGCCGACGTAGTTGGCGTAGGTCGCGCCGAAGTCCCGGACGTCGCGCAGGAAGCCGCTCGCCGAGAACGGCGCGACCGCGAACGTGGAGCCGTTGGTGAGTGCCGGCGCCCACCCGGCCATCACGGCGTTGGAGTGGAACATCGGCATCGAGACGTAGTGCACGTCGTCCGGGGTGAGCCCGAGCCGGCCGACGAGGTGGGTCCCGGGTCCGGTGACCTTCTCGTGGGTGACGCGGACCGCCTTCGGCGAGCCGCTCGTGCCGCTGGTGAAGATCAGCATGAACAACGCGTCGGGACCCAGGCCGGAGGCGGCCGGCGGAGCCGCCTCGTCAGGGCTGGCAGGACCGGCCAGCGCGGCGAGGGCGCGGTCGGGGGAGTCCACCACCAGCTGGCAGTCGGCGCGCTGTGCGTCGGCGTCCAGGGCCGCGCCCCGCCGGGTCGTGTTCAGCCCCACCAGCACGTGGCCGCCGAGCCCGGCCGCGGCGAGGTGGAGCGCGAAGGCGGGTCCGTTCGGCAGCAGCACGCCCACGTGCGGCGGTCGAGACGGGTCGAGCCCCGCCTCGAGGTCGGCGGCGAGCCGGGTCGCCGCGGCGACGTACTGTCGCCAGGACAGCTCCCGCACCGCGCCGGCGTCGTCACGCCAGCGCAGTGCGGGGCGGTCGTCGTCGGCGCGGGCGAGGAGGAGGTCCCGGACCGTCACGCGAAGGTGCGGCCGATGGCCAGGGCCTGCTCGGTGGCGCCGCCGAAGAGGAACTCGAAGCGCTTGCCGCTGGTGAAGTAGCGGTGCGCCTCGCCGTCGAGGTCGATGCCGACGCCGCCGTGCACGTGGACCGTGGTGTGCGCGATCCGGTGGCCCGCGTCGGCCGCCCACAGCTTCGCCGTGGCGACCTCGGTCGCGGCCGGCAGGCCCTCCTGCAGGCGCCACACGGCCTGCCACAGCGTGAGCCGCTGCCCGAGGACATCGATGAACCCATCGGCGAGGCGCTGCGAGACGGCCTGGAAGGTGCCGATCGGGCGTCCGAACTGCTCCCGCGTCTTCGCGTAGTCCGCGGTGAGGCGCAGCGCCCCCTCGGTGACGCCGAGCTGCTCGGCGGCGGCGAGCGCGACCAGCAGCTGGCCGAGGCGGGCCGCCGCGGTCGCGTCACCGACGCGGGTCGACGGGGCACCGGCCAGGGTGACCATCGCCGCGACGTCGCCGTCGCTGGTGTGCTGGGCGACCCGCTCGACGCCGGTGGCGGACACGTCGACCAGGTGGACGGCCGGGCCGTCGGGGCCGGTCGCGGTGACGAGCAGCGCGTCGGCGGCCATCCCCGCCCGCACCAGCGTCTTGGTGCCTGTGAGCGCGCCGTCGGCGGTGGCGGTGACGGTCGGCACGGCCGGCAGGTGGGTGCGCTCCTCGGCGACCGCGGCGGCGTACACACCGGCGTCGGGTGCCACGCCGTGCTCGGCGAGGAGGGCGGTGCAGGAGCCGTGCACGGCCAGCGGCACCGGAGCGACCCGCTTGCCGACCTCGACGAGCACGCGGGCGAGCTCCACCAGGCCGAGGCCAGCGCCGCCGTGCTCCTCGGGCAGGTGCAGCGTCAGCAGGCCGGCGTCGTCGAGCTCCTTCCAGAGCGCAAGGTCGAACCGGTCGCCGCCGGCCTCGACCTGCTTGAGCCGGTCGTTCGTCGTGCGGTCGGCGAGGATCTGCGCAGCGAGCTCCGCGGCCTCGTCCTGCTCGGGGGTGAAGAGGAAGTCCATCTCGTGTCCTGTCTCGTCGGGCTCGGGGCTCAGGCCCGCTTGGCCGCGGGCAGGCCGAGGCCGACGTAGCCGATGATGTCGCGCTGGATCTCGTTGGTGCCGCCGCCGAAGGTCATCACCAGCGACGAGCGGTGGTAGCGCTCGAGGCGGCCGGCGAGGACAGCACCCGGGGAGTCGCCGGTCACCCCGGCGTGCGGGCCGACGACCTCCATCAGCGAGCGGTAGACCTCGGTCGCCAGCTCGGAGCCGTAGATCTTGGTGGCCGACGCCTCGGCCGGCGACAGGGCGACGCCGTGGTCGGCATCGGCGGCCAGCTTCCAGTTGATCAGGGTCAGCGCCTCGATCCGGGCGTGCGCCCGCCCCAGCGCGACCTGGACCCACTCGGTGTCGATGACGCGCGCGCCGTCCGGGTTGCGGGTCTCGGCCGCCCACTGCTTCACCAGGCCCAGCGAGTGCTGCAGCGGCGCCGCGGAGGTCAGCGCCACCCGCTCGTGGTTGAGCTGGTTGGTCATCAGCGCCCACCCGCCGCCGCGCTCGGCGACCAGGTTGGACGCGGGGACCCGGACGTCGGAGTAGTAGGTCGCCGAGGTGCCGACCCCGGCCACGGTGTGGACCGGGGTGTACGACACGCCGGGGGCGTCCGCCGGCACCAGGATCATCGACAGGCCCTTGTGGCGCGGGGCGTCGGGCTCGGTGCGGCACGCCAGCCAGATCCAGTCGGCGTACTGGATCAGCGAGGTCCACATCTTCTGGCCGTTGATCACCCACTCGCCGGTGGACTCGTCGAGGACGGCCCTGGTCTTCAGCGACGCGAGGTCGGTGCCGGAGCCGGGCTCGGAGTAGCCGATCGAGAAGTGCAGCTCGCCGGCGAGGATCTTCGGGAGGAAGTACTCCTTCTGCTCGTCGCTGCCGAAGCGCATGATCGTCGGGCCGACGGTGTTGAGCGTCAGGTAGGGGATCGGCACGCCGGCGATGGCGGCAGCGTCGGTGAAGATCAGCTGCTCCACCATCGAGCGCGCCTGGCCGCCGTACTCCTTGGGCCACCCGATGCCCAGCCAGCCGTCCCTTCCGATCTGGCGGATGACGTCCTTGTAGACGCCCGCCTCGCCGAACTCTCCGGTGGCCGACGCCAGGCCGGCGCGGATCTCGGGCGTCACGAGCTGTGCGAAGTACTCACGCAGCTCCTCGCGCAGCGCTACCTGCTGCGGCTCCAGGTCGATGTGCATCGGATCTCCTGCGACGATGGTTCCGGGCGCGTCGTGGCGCCTGGTTGTTGTCACCCTAACGGCAAAACTGTAACGTGTTCTACATGAGCGACACCCGACTTCTCGACCAGGGCACTGCGCCGATCCGCTTCGCGCGTGGGTGGCACTGCCTGGGGCTGGCCTCGGAGTTCTCGGACGGCAAGCCGCACGCCGTGCACGGCTTCGGCACCAAGCTCGTGGTCTGGCAGGACTCGAAGGGCGGCCTCAACGTCCTCGACGGCTTCTGCCGCCACATGGGTGGCGACCTGACCCAGGGCGAGGTCAAGGGCGACAACGTCGCGTGCCCGTTCCACGACTGGCGCTGGGGCGGTGACGGCAAGTGCAAGGAGATCCCCTACGCCCGGCGGGTCCCGCTGCGTGCGCGCACGCAGCGCTACGAGACCGTCGTGCGCAACGGCCAGCTGCTCATCTGGCACGACCCGGAGGGCGCGGCGGCCGATCACGACCTGCTGCCGCCTGAGCTGCCGGACGTGATGACCGACAAGTACACGCCGTGGTCGTGGCACCGTCGCGAGATCAACGGCTCGCACTGCCGCGAGCTCATCGACAATGTCGCGGACATGGCGCACTTCTACTACGTGCACTTCGCGTTCCCGACGAGCTTCCGCAACGTCTTCGAGGGCCACACCGCGACCCAGTTCATGGAGTCGAAGGGCCGCCCCGACACCGCCGCCGGCGGGTACGGCGACGAGAACTCGATGCTCAAGTCGGTGGCGACCTACTACGGGCCGTCGTACATGATCAACTGGCTCGAGGTCGACTACAAGGGCTTCATCACCGAGGTCATCCTCATCAACTGCCACATCCCGACCGGGCCGGAGTCGTTCACGCTCCAGTACGGCATCAGCGTGCGCAAGCCCGAGGGCCTCGACGAGAAGACCTGCGCCTATATCGCCGAGCGCTACACCGAGTCCTTCGGCGACGGCTTCCTCCAGGACGTCGCGATCTGGGAGAACAAGGTCGCCGTCCAGAACCCGCTGCTCTGCGAGGAGGACGGCCCGGTCTACCAGCTGCGTCGCTGGTACGAGCAGTTCTACGTCGACGTCGCCGACGTGAAGCCGGAGATGGTGGACCGCTTCGAGTTCGAGGTCGACACCACCAAGGCCAACGAGTACTGGCAGGCCGAGGTCGCCGAGAACCTCGCCCGCCGGGCGGCCGCCGAGGCCGGGTCCACCGCGTCTGCGGACGCCTGAGGCCGGCGTACCCATGGCTTCCTTCGTCCCGACCAGCGAGGAGACCCTCGCCGACCTCCGACGCTACACCGAGGAGCGCCTGGTGGAGGTCGCCTGCCTGGATTGCCTGGCAAGGGTGCGGGTCAAGAAGAACAGCGAGCACCACACCTCGGTGCAGTGGTCGACCCAGGCCCGCGCGGACTGCCAGGAGTTCCAGCGACGCGGCACGGCACCCGGAGGGCGGGACGTGCACCAGCCCTGCCCCCGGATGATGGCTAGCATCGACGAGGCTGTTCGGGCCGGTGATGTCCCGATCGGTGCCCACGACGGGTACTGAGCGCCCGCCCATCTCATCTTTTCCCAGGGAGTGTTGTGGACATCGAGTCCTTCGTCCTCGACGTCGTCGACGTGGTCGAGGAGACCGCCGACGCCAAGTCGATCAGCTTCGCCGTGCCCGCAGGGGCGGAGGAGAAGTTCGCCTACAAGCCGGGCCAGTTCCTGACCGTCGCGGTCCCGAGCGACCAGACCGGGATCGCCGCCCGCTGCTACTCCCTGTCCAGCAGCCCGCACGACGGCGGGCCGCTGACGGTGACCGTGAAGCGCACCGCCGACGGCTACGCGTCGAACTGGATCTGCGACAACCTCTCGGTCGGTGACACCCTGCGGGTGCTGCCGCCGTCCGGCATCTTCACGCCGGCCTCGCTCGACGCCGACCTGCTGCTGTTCGCCGGCGGCTCGGGCGTCACGCCGATCATGTCGATCACGCGCACGGCGCTCGCCGAGGGCAAGGGCCGGGTCGTGGTGTTCTACGCGAACCGCGACGAGCAGTCGGTCATCTTCGCCGCCGAGCTGAGCCGGCTCGCCGCCGAGCACCCGGACCGCCTCCAGGTGATCCACTGGCTGGAGTCCGTGCAGGGCCTGCCGACGCAGGATCAGCTCAAGGCCTTCGCTGCGCAGTACGGCGGCTGGGACTCCTTCGTGTGCGGCCCGGCGCCGTTCATGAAGATGGTCACGACCGCGCTCAAGGAGCTCGAGGTCCCGCGCAGCCTGCGCCACCAGGAGAAGTTCGTCTCCCTCGGCGGCAACCCCTTCGGCGACCTCGCCGAGCTCGAGCAGGCCGAGAACGAGATCGCCCTCGCCGAGTCCGACGACGACGGCGCTGCCGCGGACGTCTTCTCCGACGCGCCCGCCGGTCCGGTCAAGGTCGAGGTGGAGCTCGACGGTGAGGAGTTCACCTTCGACGACTGGGACCCGCGCACGAAGCTGCTCGACTTCCTCGAGAGCAAGGGCGTCAAGGCGCCGTACTCCTGCCGCGAGGGGGAGTGCTCTGCGTGCGCCATCCGGCTGCTCGAGGGTGACGTGAAGATGCTCTACAACGACGTGCTCGACAAGGACGACCTCGAGGACGGCATCCGCCTCGGTTGCCAGTCGGTGCCCCTCACCGACCACGTCAAGATCACCTACAGCTGACGGGCCTGCCGGGTTCCGGCTGGACCGCGGGCGGGCGGGTACCACCGCCGCATGCCGACCGTCGAACGCACGATCACCGTCGCCCGCCCCGTCCAGCTGGTCTGGGACTACCTCACCGACTTCACGAGGACCGAGGAGTGGGACCCGCCCACCGTCTCGACCGCCCGCACCTCCGGTGACGGCGGCGTCGGGACGACCTACCACAACGTCAGCAAGATGGTCGGCCGCGAGGTCGAGGTCGACTACGAGGTCACCCGCTTCGAGCCACACCGGGTCTTCGAGCTCGTCGGCGAGGCCAACGGCGTCACCGTGACGGACACGATCACCTTCGAGTCCGGCCAGGAGACCACGACGGTCACCTACCACTCCGAGTTCGCCCCGCACGGGGCGGCGAAGCTCGCGAACCCGCTCATCGCCGGCGCCATCGAGGTCCTCGGCTCGCGGGTCTCCTCCAGCCTCGAGGAGCGCCTGCTCGCGCTCTGAGCCCCTTCTGCGGCTCAGGTCAGCCGTGCCGCCAGGCGGGTGGCGTTCATGTGCGCGATGGACTCGATGGAGATCATCGGGTTCACGCCGGACGCGGTCGGGAAGCAGGAGGCGTCGGCGACGTACAGGTTCTGCACGTCCCACGTCTGCCCGTCGGGGTCCACGGCCGAGTCGGCCGCCGAGCCGCCCATCCGGGCGGTGCCCATGATGTGCAGCGCGGCGAGCGCCATCGTCGCCGGCGCGGCGCCGGCAGCGCGCAGGTCGGCCTCGAAGGTGGAGATCGAGCCACGCCTGCCCGGCTCGTAGCTGACGGTCCGGTGGTGGGTCGAGGCGATCCAGTCGGCGCCGGCCGCCTCGGCGATCCGCGCGCCGCCGACGAGGCCCTGCACGAGGTGGTCGGTGTCGCGCGGCGAGAGCTGGTAGCGCACGACCGGCTCGCCGTCACGCCCGATGCGCACCGTGCCACCGGGGTCGCGGTCGCGGACGATGACGGCGACGCCCAGGGTGTGCTGGAGCTCGACCATGCGGCGCCGGAAGTCGTCGGCGCCGCGCCAGTTGACGAAGCCGGTGCCGAACGCCGGCGTGAGCGGTGCGGTCTCGTAGAGGACGCCGTACCCGCTGCCGTCGAGGTCGGTGAGCGCGTCGACGTACCTGCTCTGCATCGCGCCGMCCCAGCCGTCGACCGGCTCGGCCATCCGGCCCCACACTGCTGTCGCGGGGTGCAGGCGCAGGTAGCGGCCGATGTTGGCGTTGGTCAGCCCGCTGCGCTGGAGCAGCGCGGGCGTCTGGATCGCCCCGGCACCGACCACCACGGCCCTGGCCCGCACCCGGACCCGGTGCCCCTCGGCGGTCTCGCCGACCACGCCGGTCGCCCGGCCGAAGCTGGTGCTCACCGTCCGCACCCTGACTCCGGTGAGGATCCGAGCCCCGGCGTCGGCGGCGTCGGCCAGCCACGTCTTCGCGGTGGACTGCTTCGCACCGAGCCGGCAGCCCATCCCGCAACGCCCGCACTCGACGTCCTGGTCGCAGCCCCGGACGTTGCGCGGCATCGCGGCGACGTCCCACCCGAGCGCCCGCGCGCCGCGCTCGAGGATCGCGTCACGCGGGGCGGCCTTGTCGTGCTCGGTGTTGACGCCGAGCCGCGCGCACACCGCATCCATCGACGCGGTGTACTCCGGGCCGGAGAACTGCGTCGCGCCGAGCCCCGCCCACTCCGCGCGCACGTGGTCGGGGGTCCGGAAGGAGGTCGTGTAGTTCACGACCGTGCCGCCACCGAGGCCGCGGCCGGCGACGAGCTGCACCTGTCCCTCGGCCGTGGACTGCGGGGCGAGGGCGTAGAGCCCGAGGAAGCCGGTCTCCTCGCCGCCGTCGAAGTGCCGCTCGTCGTGGAAGCCGCCGGCCTCGAGGACCACGACGTCGAGCCCGGCGGCCGCGAGCACGCCGGCCGCCGTACCGCCACCTGCGCCGGAGCCGACGACCACGACGTCGCAGGCGAGGTCGGTGTCGCGGGTGACCGGGACCGGGGCGATCGTCGCCGCCGGCGGGTCCGGGCGCTTCCCGAGGGGGCCGGGGTAGCCGATCTCGTCCCACACGGCCGCCCCGCCGGTCATGTAGTAGGGGAGCAGGGAGGCGCTCTTGAGCCCCTGGAACAGCGCCCGCTTGGCGCCGACCCGCGAGTCGGACAGCGACAGCAGCGCCGCCTCCCGCTCGGCCTGGCTGAGCTCCGAGAAGCGCCGGGGGCGGCCGGTCAGCGCGACGCCGAAGGCGCGGGTGTCCCACACGTCGAGGAGCGCCTTGAGCTGGCGCACCTCGCCGGCTCGCGGGTTCGCCTCCGCGATCCGGAGCGCGAGCTCGTGGGAGCCGACCTGGGTAGGTGACGGCACGCCGCCCCCGCCGGTCGCGAACGTGTCGGCGATGAGGCCCATCGCCCGTACCTGTCGCGGGGTGAACGCCATGGACAGACACTAGGGCCGGGGATGGTGCCACGCGAGCACATCACTGGTAGCGTCATGGGTGTTGAAGGGGACCGACTCGTCGGCCCTGTCCCGTTGCCAGGCCATCCTGCTGGCAATCGGAATCACTGTTGTAGCTCCACCTGGTCATTCCACGAGGCGCGTTTTCAGTTGGCTTCAGCCCGCGCGTCCATCAGGCCCGCGCGGCTTCCGGGATGACACACAAGGAGTAGAAAAATGGCAGTTGGCACCGTGAAGTGGTTCAACGACACCAAGGGCTTCGGCTTCATCGCGCAGGACGGCGGCGGCGCCGACGTGTTCGTGCACCACACCGGCATCGCCGGCACCGGCTTCAAGTCGCTCGCCGAGGAGCAGCGCGTCGAGTTCGACGTCACCCAGGGCCAGAAGGGCCTGCAGGCGGAGAACGTCCGCGCGATCTGATCCCAGATCACCCGCTGGTCCCAGGTCACACGCTGACCTGACGATCGGCAGCGGTCGCAGACCATCCTGTCGGGGTCGGGTGGCACAGTTCGTCGCATGACGAACGTGCTGCCCGGCCCCGACGGGCATTTGCGCTGTGCGTGGGCCGTCTCGGCCCCTGAGTTCCCGGCCTACCACGACACCGAGTGGGGCTTCCCGGTCGTCGAGGACCGCCGCCTCTTCGAGAAGGTCAGCCTCGAGGGCTTCCAGTCCGGCCTGAGCTGGCGCACCATCCTGGTGAAGCGCCCGGCCTTCCGCGCCGCCTTCGCCGACTTCGACTTCCACGTGGTCGCGGGGTACGACGAGCAGGACGTCGCCCGGCTGCTCGGTGACGCCGGCATCGTCCGCCACCGCGGCAAGATCGAGGCGGTCGTCAACAACGCCACCCGTGCCCTCGACCTCGTCGAGGAGCGGGGCTCGCTGGCGGCGTACTTCTGGTCGTTCGAGCCACCGCTCGACGAGCTCGGCGAGCCGCAGTCGCTGACCACGTCGCCGTCGGCGGTCGCGATGTCGAAGGACCTCAAGAAGCGCGGCTGGCGCTTCGTCGGCCCGACCACCGCCTTCGCCTTCATGCAGGCGATGGGCCTGGTCAACGACCACGTCCAGGGCTGCGTGACCCGCGCCGAGGTGGCCCGGGCGCGGGCGCGGTTCACACCGCCGGCGCAGCCATCCTGACCCCGTGCCGCGCGGTGACCTCGAGGATCGTGCCGATCGACTCCTCGACAGGCCGGTCGGCCGGCACGGACGCGGCGAAGTCCGCGAAGAACCGGCCGGCGCCGTCCCCGGAGGTGATGCCGACGAAGCGGGCGCTCTCCCCGACGACCTCGAAGGTGCTCGGCGTGCCGGCAGGGAAGACGACCACCCCGCCCGGCTCGACGTCGTGCTCCTGGCCGTTGACCGACGCCCGGACGCGTCCCTCGACGAGGTAGAGGACCGCGGACCACGGCGAGATGTGCGGCGGCGAGGGCGGTGCGGCGTGCGCGACGATCTCGAACACCTCGAAGGCGCCCTGCTCGTCGCGGACCGCGACCTTGGCGACGTGGTCGCCGTCGGTCATGCGGTGGTGAGTGCCCTCTCCGGGCCGGAGGTGGGTGGCGTCCATCGGTGCGCTCCTGTGTCGGGTGGTCACGGTCCCTGCCACTGTCCGCCGCGTCGGCCTCGGCCGCATCGGTGCTGGCCCCCGAACCTGTCGAGGGTTGTCCCTCAGACGGTTGCGCAGGCGCGGGGCGGGTACCGCGTCCTTGCTGGCGCCAACGACGTCGCCGGCAACCTGGCCCGCAGGGATTTGCCGATGAAGAAGCCGCTTGCCGCGGCGACCGGTTCGACTCCGGTCTGGGCCGCCGACGCTGGACCGGGGCCGGTCAGACCCCGCCGTAGGGCCGACCGCCCTCGACGAGCAACGTGGCGTTCTCGCCCTCGACGTCCTCGCTGTCGTCGGTCTCGACCACCGGGCTGACCGGGGTGCACTCCAGCGAGTCCAGCTCGCACGAGACGACCTGGCGCGCGCGCAGGTTGTTGACCGGGTGCTCGGCGACGATCCTCTCCGCGACGCCGAAGAAGGTGTCCTCGTCCGTCCACCCCACGAGCGTGAAGTGCCGCCACGGCGCCCCGATCTCGCGCTGCCGACCCGTCGCGGCGTCGTACACGACCGCCGGGGTGGGCCAGACGCTGGTGTCGAAGATCGTGCTCCGGTCGGGGGAGAGGATGCCGAGCCGGTCGATCCGCGAGTCCGCCACCTGCCGCTCGCGGCCGTTCCCGCGGAGGCCGACGCGGTATCCGTCGGGGAACAGCGTCTCCGCCCAGTCCTCGTAGACCGGGAGCCCCTCGGCGTCCTCCGTCGTCGGCGTCACCGATCCGACCGCGAGGTCGATCGTGGCGTCGTCGTAGAACACGTGCTCCGTGCTGACCCCCTCGAGCAGCGGCATGATCTCGCCGTAGAGGTCAGCCAGGTCGTCGCCGTCGTCAGGCTCCTCGTCCGGCGTCCGGTAGAGCTGCTCCCCGGTGCGGGTGTCGAACACCGCCACCTGCATCACGTGCGTCCCGTACCGGTCCGTCGGCCCCCGCGACTGGTCCACCGTCGCCAGCACCGATCGGTCCGCCGAGACCGCGAGGTTGTCCCAGCCCACCTCCGCGACCTCCTCCGTCGCTCCCTCGGCACTGGTGAACATCAGCGTGTCGCCGCGCATCCAGTAGGCACCGGTGCGGCCGAGCACGAAGGTGTCCACCCGCTCGCCGAGCTCGACGCTCTCGTCCCCGACGTGCAACGTCCCCGCGTGGAACCACGCCGGCGCCGTCACGTCCCACTCCGTCGCCCCGACCGGCAACGCCCACGGCGCTCCTGTCGGCTCCGAGGAGCTCGACTCGCCGCACCCCGCAAGGGCGAGGGAGGCGGACAGGATCAGCAGGAGGCCCCGAGTGCGCACCGGACCATCGTGGCACCTGTCGTGTCGCTGGTGTTGGCCGCCGCGCACCGCGGGTGCGCGACTCCCGTCGTGGAGCATGGCCTCCCGGTGGTTGGGCGCTGTCGTGGTTGGTGTCGGCGGCCGCGCACCGTACCGCCGCTTCGTGGGAGGTCATGCGGATAGTGGGCTCCAGGCCGCGGAACGCATGACGTCCCCGTGCTCTGTCTCCCGGTGGTTGAGGTGCGACAAGCGCCAGAGAGGAGCGTCGAAACCTCCGGGCCTGCGAGGCGGACTGTGCCCGGCAGAGTCCGGTGGACCGTGGCCACTGGTTTCGAGGCTCGGCGCTGGGCGCCTCGCACCTCAACCAGCGGCAAGTCGGTCGGCGCTGGGGCGCCTCGCACCTCAACC
>NZ_VLJQ01000064.1:0-14445 GCF_007829375.1 Nocardioides sp. J9
GAACAGCTTGCGGACCTCGTAGAGCTCCTTCTCCGAGCACGAGGCGATGTCGGTGCCCTCGATGACGATCGAGCCCTCGTCGGGCTTGATCAGGCCGATGAGGGCCTTGAGGAAGACCGACTTGCCGGTGCCSGACGGGCCCAGCATCACCGAGATCTCGCCGGCGGGGAGGGTGAGCGTCACGCCCTTCCAGATGAGCTGCTTGCCGAACTGTTTGGTCAAGTTCGTCACCGCAACGTCGACGCCCATGTGTTCCCTCTTCCCTACGTCCGCTGACCCGGAGCATTGCTGCACTTGCACAACGCAGCGAGGTGGCGCACGTTACGCACCGCCCGTGGTGGGCGTCACGTGACGACGGCCACCGCGAACGGGACCGTACTCGTGAGTAGCCCCGCGGGTCAACCGGGGTCCACCCCCGCGGCCAGAGGGTTGACAGGATGCCCGGTCACTGCATCCGGGCCACGCCCGGGGCGCCAGGCGGCCGCGTCCCGAGGTGGCGCCGAAAAGCGACAGGGCCGGCAGAGCGTGCGCTCTGCCGGCCCCGGGTGCTGACCGAGGTCAGCGAGGGGTCACTTGAGGGTGACGGTGGCGCCGGCGCCCTCGAGGGCCTCCTTGGCCTTGTCAGCGGCCTCCTTGTTGACCTTCTCGAGGATCGCCTTCGGGGCGCCCTCGACGAGGTCCTTCGCCTCCTTGAGGCCGAGCGAGGTCAGCGCGCGGACCTCCTTGATGACGTTGATCTTCTTGTCACCAGCGGCCTCGAGGATGACGTCGAACTCGTCCTGCTCGGCGGCGGCCTCGCCACCGGCCGCGGCACCGCCGGCGGCGGGGGCAGCGGCAACGGCAACGGGGGCAGCGGCGGTGACGCCGAAGGTCTCCTCGAACTGCTTCACGAACTCGGAGAGCTCGATGAGGGTCATCTCCTTGAACGCGTCGAGGAGCTCGTCAGTGGTGAGCTTCGCCATGGTGGCGTGTCCTTTCTCAGATGGCCTGGCCGCGTACTGCGGGCGGGCCGGGTTTCAGGTGGTGTACGTCGGCCTGGATCAGGCGTCGGTGGACTCGGTCGCCTCGTCAGCAGCGGCCTCGGCGGCCGCGGGGGCCTCCTCAGCAGCAGCGTCCTCGGCGGCCGGGGTCTCCTCGGCAGCGGCCGGCGTACCGGCACCACCTGCGAGGATCGAGGGGTCCTCCTGCGCCTTCGCCTCCAGGGCGCCGGCGAGCCGGGCAGCCTGGGCGAGCGGGGCGTTGAGGAGGTAGACGGCCTGGCTGAGCGAAGCGAGCATCGCGCCCGCCAGCTTGCCCAGGAGCACCTCGCGCGACTCGAGGTCCGCCAGCTTGGCGATCTCGTTCGCGTCGAGGATGTTGCCGTCCAGAACGCCACCCTTGATCACGAGGGTGGGGTTCGCCTTGGCAAAGTCACGCAGACCCTTCGCCGCCTCGACGACGTCGCCCGTGATGAAGGCGATCGCGGTCGGGCCGGTGAGGAGGTCGTCGAAGCCGTCGATGCCCGCCTCCTTGGCGGCGAGCTTGGCCAGCGTGTTCTTGACCACGGCGTAGTTGGCGTTCGCACCGAGGGAGCGGCGGAGGTCCTGCAGCTCCTTGACGGTGAGACCGCGGTACTCGGTCAGCACAGCGCCTGCGGCCTCGCTGAAGTGCTCAGCGATCTCCGCGACGGCGGCCTGCTTGTCTGCCCGCGCCATGGGTCTCCTTCCGGTGGGGACCGCCGCACTCGTCCGGGAAAGACGAACGCCCCGAGCGCAGGCGCTCAGGGCGTGGACATCGCGGGCTTGCCCGCGTCGTTCTGCTCTGATCCCCTGCGCAGGCCGTCCACTCTCGCGGAACCTTCGGCCCGGACTGGTAGCCCGGACAACCGGCGGTCTTAAGGTTTCGACGACGAGGGTACGACGGCGCCCGCTCCCGCCCCAAATCCACGAGCAGCCCGACGCTGCCCCCGCGGGGCCGATGCGGCACGATGGTGCCGTGACCTCCGCGACCCCTCTCGCCGACCTGTCCGCCGACGACCTCGCCGCGCGCCTGACGGCGGTGCGCGCCGACTACGACGCGCTCAAGGAGCGCGGGCTGAAGCTGGACCTGACGCGGGGCAAGCCCGGAGCCGACCAGCTGGACCTGTCCAACGGGCTGCTGACCCTGCCGTCGTCGTACAAGGACCGCTCGGGCACCGACGTCCGCAACTACGGCGGCCTCGAGGGCCTCGCCGAGCTGCGCGAGATCTTCGCCGACCTGCTGGGCGTCGACACCGCCGACGTCGTGTGCGGCGGCAACTCGAGCCTGACGATGATGCACCAGGTCATCACCTGGATGCTCCTCAAGGGCGGGCCGGACTCCCCGCGGCCGTGGTCGCAGGAGCCGGTCGTGAAGTTCATCTGCCCGGTGCCCGGCTACGACCGCCACTTCACGATGCTCGCCGAGCTCGGCATCGAGATGGTGACCGTCCCGATGACCCCCGACGGCCCGGACCCGGTCGCCGTGCGCGCGCTCGTCGCCGACGACCCGGCCATCAAGGGCATGTGGATCGTGCCGACCTACGCGAACCCGACCGGCGCGGTGTGCTCCGCCGAGGTCGCCGCCGAGCTGATGGCGATGCCGACCGCGGCCCCGGACTTCCGGATCTTCTGGGACAACGCCTACGCCGTGCACCACCTGACCGAGGTGGAGACCAAGAGCGCCGACGCGCTCGGCCTCGCTGCGGCGTCCGGCCACCCCAACCGGCCGGTCATGTTCGCCTCGACCTCGAAGATCACCTTCGCGGGCGCCGGCGTCGCCGCGCTGGCCGCGTCGGCGGAGAACAAGGCGTGGTACCTCGAGCGCCTCGGCTTCGCCGCCATCGGACCGGACAAGGTCAACCACCTGCGCCACGTCGAGTTCTTCGGTGACGCCGACGGTGTGCGCGCGCACATGCGCAAGCACCGCGACCTGATCGCGCCGAAGTTCGCCGCGGTCGAAGAGGCACTCACCTCCCGCCTGGCCGGCCTGGGCATCGCCGAGTGGACGGTCCCGACCGGCGGCTACTTCGTGAACCTCGACGTGCTCGACGGCACCGCCTCGCGCGTGGTCGCCCTCGCCAGGGAGGCCGGCATCGCGCTGACCCCCGCCGGCTCGGCCTTCCCGCACGGCGACGACCCGAACGACCGCAACATCCGCCTCGCCCCCACCTTCCCCGTGCTGGAGGAGGTCCAGGCCGCGATGGCCGGGGTCGCGGTCTGCGTGGAGCTGGCCGCGCTGGAGTCGCTGACGCAGGGCTGAGCCGGTGGCGAGGGAATCACCTCCTCAGCGGTGATTCCCTCGCTTCCTGACCGTTGCAACGGTCAGGAAGCAGCAGGACCGGTCAGGAAGTGGCGCCCGGACGGCAGGGGCAGCGGTCGCTAGGCAGGCTGGAACGGCGACAGCGAGAGCGTCGTGAACTGGCCGATGTCGGCCGCGTGGCCGTCGACCAGGGCGGGGACGGTGATCGGCACCTGGCCCGCGGCGAGCTGGACGACGACGATCGAGGCCTGCTCCTGCTCCGCACCGGCGAGGGCGCCGCTCCACAGCAGGTGCAGGGTCGCCTCCTCCCCCGGCGCGACCCGCACCGGGCGCCGGGGCACGGCGTTGCCACCGGCGTCGTGGTCACGGTGCCCGACCTCCGGTACGAACGTGGATCCCCACGTGCCGCGCACACCGATGCCCGGGACGCCCTCGACCACGCAGGACCGGTCGGAGGTGTTCCGCACGACAAGGGTCGTCACCCGGGTGCCCGCGGCGGCGTCGATGCCACGCAGGGACCCGGTGACGTCGTCCGGGCCGCAGTGGTCGGGGCCGGGGTCCACGGCGGCACGGGTGCGCAGCAGCGCCACCAGCGCGTCGCCCTGCAGCTGCTCGTCGGCCACCGGCGGGGCGCCGTCGGGGCTCTCGTCGTAGCCGGGCGGGACCTCCTCCAGCCCGGGCGGGGCGGTGGTGCCGCTCGGGCCGTCCGCCGCGACCGACGTCCCCGGTCCACCGGGCGGGCGGTCGTCCGTCCCGTCGGAGCAGCCGGCGAGCCCGCCGCTGAGGGCTCCGGAGAGCACGACGACGAGCAGGGGCGTCCCGAGGCGCAGCACCCGGTCACCCTACGCAGGCGCGTCGGGCTGCCCGCGAGCCGCCCGCGAACACCGGGGAACGGCGACGCCCGCCGCCCCTGCTGGGGACGGCGGGCGTCGTACGGCGTCGTGGGCGGCGTGTGCCGCCCGGTGCACCGGAGGCGTCAGGCGACCTCGTCCTCGACCGCGACGTTCTTGGTGCGGTTCGGGTCGACCTGGACGCCGGGGCCCATGGTCGTGGAGATCGTGACCTTCTTCAGGTAGCGGCCCTTGGAGCTGGCCGGCTTGAGACGCAGCACCTCCTCGAGGGCGGCGGCGTAGTTCTCGGCGAGCTGCTGCTCGGAGAAGGACGCCTTGCCGATGATGAAGTGCAGGTTGGCGTGGCGGTCGACGCGGAACTCGATCTTGCCGCCCTTGATGTCGGAGACGGCCTTGGCCGGGTCCGGGGTGACGGTGCCGACCTTCGGGTTCGGCATGAGGCCGCGGGGACCGAGCACGCGGCCGAGGCGGCCGACCTTGCCCATGAGGTCCGGGGTGGCGACGACGGCGTCGAAGTCCGTCCAGCCGCCGGCGACCTTGTCGATCAGCTCGTCGCCACCGACGAAGTCGGCGCCGGCCTCACGGGCGGCCTCGGCCTTGTCCGCGTTCGCGAACACGAGGACGCGGGCGGTCTTGCCGGTGCCGTGGGGCAGGTTGACGGTGCCGCGCACCATCTGGTCGGCCTTGCGGGGGTCCACGCCGAGGCGGAAGACGACGTCGACGGTCTCGTCGAACTTCTTCTTGCTGGCGGCCTTCGCGATCTTGATCGCGGCGAGCGGCGCGTAGAGCTCGTTCTTGTCGAACGTCTCGGCAGCCGCGCGGTAGGTCTTGCTGCGCTGCATGGTGATTCCTTAGTTAGAAGAGGAGGTGTGGTCAGCGGGCCAGCGCGGCCCTTCCACGAGTGATCAGGCCTCGACGGTGACGCCCATGGAGCGGGCGGTACCCTCCACGATCTTCATCGCGGCGTCGATGTCGTTGGCGTTGAGGTCGGGGAGCTTGGTCGTCGCGATCTCGCGCACCTGGTCCTTGGTCAGCTTGCCGACCTTGTCCTTGTGCGGGACGCTCGAGCCCTTCTTGAGGCCGGCGGCCTTCTTGATCAGCTCCGCGGCCGGCGGGGTCTTCGTGATGAAGGTGAAGGACCGGTCCTCGTAGATCGTGATCTCGACCGGGATGACGTTGCCGCGCATGGACTCGGTCTGGGCGTTGTACGCCTTGCAGAAGTCCATGATGTTGACGCCGTGCGGACCGAGCGCGGTACCGACCGGCGGAGCCGGGGTGGCCGAGCCGGCCTGCAGCTGCACCTTGACCAGTGCGGCGATCTTCTTCTTGGGAGGCATTCCTCTATCTCTTTCTCTCGTGGTCACAGCGAGGACGTCGTCCTCTGCCACTTGCTGCCGGGGCAACCCGGACATTCTTCCGCGTCTTCGCGCGTACGGCGAATTGCGGGGAGGCCCCGCCACCGGACCGGTTCGGTCCCGGGGCGTTCCTCGCGCCGGTCGTCAGGGGCAGCGCGCTCGCGCGCGCTCCGCTCAGACCCGCTGGATCTGGCTGAAGCTGAGCTCGACCGGGGTCTCCCGGCCGAAGATCTCGACCAGGGCCTTGACCCGCTGGGCCTCGGCGTTGATCTCGGTGATCGTGGCGTGCAGCGTCGCGAAGGCACCGTCGACGATGAGGACCGAGTCGTTGACGTCGAAGTCGACGACCTCGACCGGCTTCTTCGCCGGGGTGGCGGCCGTCGTACCACCAGCGGCGGCGGCGGCCTCGCTCTCGGCGGCAGCGGCGGTGACCACGGCCGGGGCGAGCATCTTCTCGACCTCGTCCATGCTCAGCGGCACGGGCTGGTGGCTGTGACCGACGAAGCCGGTGACCGACGGCGTGTGCCGCACGGCGGCCCAGGACTCGTCGGTGAGGTCCATGCGGACCAGGACGTAGCCGGGGAGGACGGTGCGCTTGACCATCTTGCGCTGGCCGTTCTTGATCTCCGCGACCTCCTCGGTGGGGACCACGATCTCGTGGATGTAGTCCTCCATGTTGAGGGAGTGGATGCGGTTCTCGAGGTTCTGCTTCACCCGGTTCTCCATGCCGGAGTAGGTGTGCACGACGAACCAGTCACCGGGCTTGGCCCACAGCTCGCGGCGGAACGCCTCGAGCGGGTCCTCGTCCTCGGCCTCGGCGGGCTCGTCACCCTCGGCAGCGGCGTCGGCGTCGGCGTCAGCGTCAGCCTCGACGTCCTCGGTGCCGGCGAGGTCGTCAGCACCCTCGGTGGACGCCTCGGGGGCGCCCTCCTCGATGGCCTCGGGGGCCTCGACCTGGTCGGCCGCCTCGTCGATCTCGGGGGCCGAGTCGTACTGCTCCGACACGTGCTGCTCCATCAGTTGTCCGAAAATGTCAACGACGACCCCACCCGGGAGGGCGGGATCAGATGTCGTCCGCGCCGGTGAAGATCTCGAAGGCGAGCTTGCCGAAACCGAGGTCCAGCAGCGACACGATCGCGATCATCACGAGGACGAACGCGAGGACGACGAAGAAGTAGGTCACCAGCTGCTCGCGGGTGGGGTAGACCACCTTGCGCAGCTCGGCGACGACCTGGCGGTAGAAGGTCACCGGCCCGGTGCGCTTCTCGGAGGGCTTGCCGCCGGAGGGGTCCTTGCGGCCCCCGCGGACTGCCGGAGCGTCCGACACGCTGCTCACCCTTTCGCCAGTCGTTCTTTCGTCATCTCTTGCAGGGCACGAGGGACTTGAACCCCCAACCTTCGGTTTTGGAGACCGATGCTCTGCCAGTTGAGCTAGTGCCCTCCGCGGCTTCCCCCGGCTCCCGCTCCCCGACCTCGTCAGGGCGCGACTCACCATGTGGAGGATCCACCAAGGGATGACTCTACCCATCCTGACCACACGGGTCCAAAGCCGGCCCGTCGCCCGGCCGTCGCCCGGCCGTCGCAGAGGCGCCACGGAGCCGTCGCGGCGCCCCCACGGGCGACCCGGCCACCCCTACGATGGCGGGCGTGCGGGACCTCCAAGCTTTGCCCAAGGCGCACCTCCACCTGCACTTCACCGGCTCGATGCGGCACGCGACGCTGCTGGAGCTCGCCGAGCGCGACGGCATCCACCTGCCCGACGCGCTGGTCTCGGAGTGGCCACCGCAGCTGACCGCCGCCGACGAGAAGGGCTGGTTCCGCTTCCAGCGTCTCTACGACGTCGCCCGCTCCGTGCTGCGCACCGAGGACGACGTGCGCAGGCTGGTGCGGGAGGCCGCCGAGGACGACGTCGCCGACGGCGGGCGCTGGCTGGAGATCCAGGTCGACCCGAGCGGGTACGGCGGCCGGTTCGGCGGGATCACCGCGTTCACCGACCTGGTGCTCGACGCCGTGCGCGAGGCGTCGGAGCTGACCGGCCTGGGGATGGCGGTGGTGATCGCGGCCAACCGCACCCGCCACCCGCTGGACGCGCGCACGCTGGCCCGGCTGGCGGCGCAGTACGCCGGGCGCGGGGTCGTCGGCTTCGGGCTGTCGAACGACGAGCGCCGCGGGCGCACCGAGGACTTCGGCCGGGCGTTCGCCATCGCCGAGCGGGCCGGCCTGCTGCTGGCGCCGCACGGCGGTGAGCTGCGCGGCCCGGAGCACGTGCGCACCTGCCTCGACACGCTGCACGCGGACCGGCTCGGCCACGGCGTGCGCTCCGCGGAGGACCCGGCCCTGCTGGACCGGATCGTCGAGGCCGGGGTCGTGCTGGAGGTGTGCCCGGTCTCCAACGTGGCGCTCGGGGTCTACTCCGACCTGACGTCGGTGCCGCTGCCGACGCTGCTCGAGGCGGGCGCGACGGTGGCGCTGGGCGCCGACGACCCGCTGCTGTTCGGCTCGCGCCTGGCCGGGCAGTACGCCACGATGCGCGCCGCGCACGACCTGAGCGACGCCCAGCTGGCCGAGCTGGCCCGGATGTCGCTGCGCGCGAGCCGCGCACCGAAGGACCTGCTGGACCGCGCGCTGGCCGACGTCGACGCGTGGCTGGCCGGTCCCGACCGGTGACCCCTGTGGTCCGACGGTCACGCGGAGGCGGTTTCGCCGTGCCTGCCGGATGGGAGGATGGGGGCCATGAGCGAGCAGCCGCCCCTGGCGTCACCGTCCGGCCCCGACCCCTCGTTCGAGCCGTACTCCGCCCCCGCCTGGGGTGACGTCACCGGCGAGACCGGCACCGAGCCGACCCGGATGGCGCCGCCGGGACCCGCCCCGACCGCGTCCTTCGGCGCCGCTCCCCCGCCGCCGGCCGCCGGCGCCCACGGGGTGCCCGGCACGCCCGGGGGCCCGGCTGCGGGTGAGGCCGGCTGGTCGCCGTACCCGGTGGCCCCGCAGGGCCAGAACCCCTACCAGGTCCACCAGCAGTTCGTGACCTACGGCGCCCCGACCCACCAGCTCGCGACCACCTCGCTGGTGCTCGGCATCATCGGCATCGCCGGGATCCTGCTGACGCCGATCTTCCTGATCACCTTCCTCAGCGCCGCGTGCTCGCCGTTCGCGATCTGGCTGGGCATCAAGGCGCGCCGCGAGATCCGGGCCAACCCCCGCCAGTACGGCGGCGAGGGCGTCGCCACCGCGGGCCTGGTGACCGGCATCGTCGGCCTCGTGCTCGGCGTGATCGGGCTGTTGCTGATCGTCGCGCTGTTCGCCTTCTTCGCGGCGATCTTCAGCGCCGCCTGAGCCGCCTCCGCGAGCGGCTCAGAGCTCGGCGCCGACCAGCACCGGCTCGTTGACGAGGGTGATCCCGAAGCGCTCCTGCACGCCGGCGCGGACCTCCCGGGCGAGGTCGAGCAGCTCGGCCGTGGTGGCGCCGCCCCGGTTGGTGAGCGCCAGCGTGTGCTTGGTCGACAGCGACACCCGCGCACCGGGGCGGTCGAGGCCGTAGCCCTTGCCGAACCCGGCGTGGTCGATCAGCCACGCCGCGCTGGTCTTCACCCGCCCGTCCGGCTGCGGGTACGACGGCGCCCCCTCGGGCACGGCGCCCGGCTCGACGAAGGGGTTGGTGAAGAACGAGCCCGCACTCCACGTGTCGTGGTCGTCGGGGTCGAGCACCATCCCCTTGCCGCGGCGCAGCCCGAGCACGGCCTCGCGCACCTCGGCCAGCGGCGCGCGCTCCCCCTGCTCGACACCGAGGGTGCGGGCGAGCTCGGCATAGGCGACCGGGGCGCTGAGCCCGTCGCGGCGCAGCCCGAAGGTCACGTCGAGGACCAGGTGCCGGCCGGGGTCGGCCTTGAACCGTGAGTGGCGGTAGGTGAACTGGCACTCCTGCCCGGTGAAGGTGCGCTCGCCGCGCAGCACGCGGTCCCAGACCCGGACCCGGGTGATCGTCTGGGCGACCTCCTGGCCGTAGGCACCGACGTTCTGGATCGGGGTCGCGCCGGTGGTGCCGGGGATGCCGGAGAGGGCCTCCACGCCGCTCCAGCCCTCCGCGACGGCGCGGGCGACGAGGTCGTCCCAGCGCTCGCCCGCGGCGACGGTGACGCCGACGGTGTCCCCGTCCCCCTCGTCGTCGACCTGCATCCCACCGCCGGTGAGGTGGACGACGGTGCCGGCGAAGCCCGCGTCGGCCACGACGAGGTTGCTGCCGCCACCGACGAGCAGCACCGGCNCGGTGACGGCTGCCACGAGCGCGTCGGCGTCCGGGCCGGCGGGGCCGCCGAGCCGCAGGGTGGTGAGGTCGGCGAGGGCGGGCTCAGGCACGGACGGTCGCCCTGGGCGCCCCGAGCACCTTGGTGCCGTCGACGGTGACCTCGAGCGCGAGCTTCAGCAGGCCGTCCTCGGTGCGGTCGCCGACCGTGCCGGCGACGGTCACCTGCGCGGCCCCCTCGGCAGGTACGACGACCGGCTGGGTGAACTTCGCGCCGATCTCGACGACCTCGGCGCCTCCGGTCCACTCGGCGGCGGCGCGGCCGACGAGGGCGAGGGTGTACATCCCGTGCGCGATCACGCCGGGCAGGCCGACGGCGAGCGCGACCTCCTCGTCCTGGTGGATCGGGTTGTGGTCACCACTGGCGTGTGCGTAGGCGACCAGGTCGGCGCGGGTGACGTCGAAGGTGATCGTGGGCAGCGCGGTCCCGCTGGTCAGCTCGCTCATCAGGCACCTCCGCGGTGGACGAGGGTGGCGGTGGCGGTGCAGACCAGGGCGCCGTCGGCGTCGGTGATCTCGCTGGAGGTGCTGATGATGTCGTTGCCGCCGATGGACCGGACACCGGTCACGGTCAGCGTCGCGGTCAGCTCGTCACCGACGACGACCGGGCGCTGGTAGGTGAACCGCTGGTCGCCGTGCACGATGCGGGAGAGCTCGACCTGCTCGGCGGCGAGGAAGTCCTGCAGTGCGGCGAAGGTCACGACGATGGGGAACGTGGGCGGGACGGTCCCGTCCCCGGCGCCGGCACCGACGGCCGAGGCGAAGGCCGAGACGGCCTCCGCGGTGACCGGGCGGGGCTGCGTCGCGGGGAAGGCGCGTCCGACCAGGGAGGCGTCGATCGGCATGCGTCGACCCTAGTCCGGCGCTCGGGCTACTCGCGAGTCGCGTGCGCCCTGGGCCGGTGCACCACGCCTCCAGCCGGGTACCGGGCGTTCCTCCCGGTGGTTGAGGTGCGAGGCCGCCCGCGGCCGAGCCTCGAAACCACCGGGCCTGCGGGGCGGACTGTGCTGGGCACAGCCCGGTGCACCGTGACCGCAGGTTTCGAGGCTCGGCGCCGGGGCGCCTCGCACCTCAACCAGCGGCGGGAGGGCGCAAGCACCGGCACGCGCTCGGGCAGTGAGCTCCGGTTGGCCGCCAGGCGGGCTGTGCCACCCGCCGGGGGCAACGGCGTGCGCGGCAGCGCGGCGCCCGCGCCGAAGCGTCGAGGGCAAGCGCGGGCCGAGCGGAGCGAGTGCCTGCGCGCAGCCCTCGACAGGCGACGCGCTCGCGCGATCATGCGCTGCAACGACGACGACCCGCCGGCCCTATCGGGGGCGGCGGGTCGTCGGAGCGCTGGTGGCGCTGGGGTTCAGCGGGTCTCGCGGTGCGCGGTGTGCTTGCGGCAGCGCGGGCAGAACTTCGACAGCTCGATGCGGTCGGGGTCGTTCCGGCGGTTCTTCTTCGTGATGTAGTTGCGCTCCTTGCAGTCCACGCAGGCAAGCGTGATCTTGGGGCGAACGTCAGAGCTCTTGCTGGCCACGAGGATTCCTTCGGGATGCGTCTTGGGGGTGCTGCTGGAACTGCTTCGTCATCTGGCGTAGCGGGGGCGGGACTCGAACCCGCGACACCACGATTATGAGCCGTGTGCTCTAACCACCTGAGCTACCCCGCCAGGGGGTCAGGGCACCCGCGTCCCCGGCCGTTGTTCTGGCCGGTTCGGCGGACCCTTGCTCCCAGAGCCCCTTTACGGAATCGAACCGTAGACCTACTCCTTACCATGGAGTCGCTCTGCCGACTGAGCTAAAGGGGCAACGGCCGAGAACTATATACGCGCCCCCGTGCCGCGCGAAATCGGCGGCACCATCCACGGATCGGGCCACCTCCCCGGCCTCTTCCGGACGCCGCGGGAGTGCCCGGATCAGTCCTGGATCCGGGCGAACGGGACGGCCTCCTCGAGCTCGTAGGCGAGCTCGATCAGCAGGGCCTCGTGGCCCGGCGCGGCGCCGAACATCATCCCCTGGGGCAGGCCGCCGGCGGTGGTGGCGAGGGGCAGCGAGATGGCCGGCGCGCCGGTGATGTTCTGCCACGGGGTGAAGGCGACCCAGTCGAGCAGGCGGTCGATGATCACGTCGTGCTCGAGGGTGGGGTCGAGGTGGCCGACCCGCGGCGTGGCCGTCGCCAGCGTCGGGGTCAGCGCGACGTCGTACCGCTCGTGCCAGAGCTCGGCCTGGTTGGCCGCGCGCTTGAGGCGGGTGATCGCGCCGGGCAGGCGGTGCAGGTTGCGGCGCGCGTGCCGGGCGAGGCCGAGGGTGAGGTTGTCGTGGCGGGTGCGGTCCCAGCTGCGGCCGTGGCGGGCGCGGCCGGTGGTGAGCATCACCTGGGCCAGCATCGCCCAGTAGAGCAGGAAGTCGTCGGCGAACCCGGGGCCGACGGGCACCTCGGCCTCGGTGACGGTGTGGCCGAGGTCCTCCAGCAGCGCGGCGGTCTTCTCGGTCAGCGCGGCGGTCTCGGGGTCCGCGCCGCGGCCGACGCCGGACGTGTTGAGCGCGACCCGCAGGCGGCGCTTGATCGGGCGGGTGAGGTCACCGACGGGCGGCAGCTCGAGGTTGCGGTGGACCCGCTCGGCCTCGCGGTAGAACGCGGCGGTGTCGCGCACGGTGCGGGTCACCACGCCGTCGGAGACGATCCGGATCGGCATGTCACGGAAGAGCTTGTCCTGGGCGAGCCGGCCCCGGGTCGGCTTGAGCCCGACCAGGCCGTTGACCGCCGCCGGGATGCGGATCGAGCCGCCGCCGTCGTTCGCGTGGGCGATGGGCACGGCGCCCGCGGCCACCAGCGCGGCCGCCCCGGAGCTGGACGCCCCGGCGGTGTGCTCGGTGTTCCACGGGTTGCGGACGGCGCCGAGGCGCGGGTGCTCGGCGGAGGCGCTGAAGCCGTACTCCGAGAGCTGGCTCTTGCCGAGCGCGACCAGGCCGGTGGCGAGGTACTGGTCGGCGAAGTCGCCGTTGCGGCGGGCCGGGCGCGGGTCCCAGGCGTCGGTGCCGGCCATCGTGGGCATGCCGGCGACGTCGACGTTGTCCTTGACCAGCGTGGGTACGCCGGCGAGGAACCGGCCGGTCTCGTCGGGGCCGCCGGCGGGCACGGTGCCCGCCTCGGCGCGTGCGCGGTCCCAGGCCTTGTAGGCGATCGGGTTGAGGTCGCCAGCGACCTTCTCGATGCGGGCGATGGCGGCGTCGACCGCCTCGCGGGCGGAGACCTTGCCGGCCCGGAGGTGCTCGGCCAGCCCGACCGCGTCGAGGTCGCCGAGGGCGTCGTCGGTGAAGGAGTGCACGCGCATGGTGGGAACCTAACCGGACCTCGGGGAACCCGCCGCGCGACACGGTCGGATTTCCCCCGAAGAGGGCACCGGCAGCGGTGCCGCCCTGGCTCGGTCAGGACAGGGCTCGGTCAGAACAGGACGACGGCGAGCAGCGGCACCAGGATGCTGATCGCCAGCGCGGACAGGCCCATCGAGAGCCCGGCGAAGGCGCCCTCGGTCTCGTCCTCCTGCAGCATCCGCGAGGCCCCGACGCCGTGCGAGACCGCGCCGACCGCGAGCCCGCGGGCGCGACGGTCGCGGATCCGGAGCAGGTTGAGCGTCGCCGGCCCGACGACCGCGCCGAAGACGCCGATCAGGATCACCAGCACCGCCGCCACCGGGGCGATGCCGCCGACCGCGTCGGTGACCGCGATCGCGACCGGGGTCGTCGCGGACTTCGCGGTCAGCGTCTTCTCGAGCCGGTCGTCGGCCCCGAGCGCCCGCGCGATGAGCACCGCGCTGACGATGGACACCGCGGCGCCGACCACCACGGCCACCAGCATCGGGACCACGAAGCCGGTCAGCCGGCCGGCCTGCCGGTGGAGGGGCACGGCGAGGGCGACCGTCGCGGGACCGAGCCAGAACGCGATCATCTGGGTCGCGGAGACGTAGTCGTCGTACTCGACGTCGAGGAGGGTGATCCACGCGCCGACGATGACGATGGCGACCAGCACCGGCTGGGCGATCGCGTGGCCGCCGAGCCGGTTCTGGAGCTTGCGCCCCAGCTGGTAGCCGATCAGGGTCACCGCGAGCAGGCCGAGCGGGGAGCGCAGGACGTCGACGACGTCGTCGACGGCGTTGGCGATCACGTCGCTCATGCGGTCGCCTCCGCCGGCGGGTCGCCGAGGTCGTCGCGCGGGCGGCCGAGCAGCCGCTCGAGGCCGACCGCGGTCCAGCCCACGACGACCAGGCCGAGGAACCATGATCCGAGCACCGCGACGGTCACCGGGAGCACGTCGCGGCCGAGGACCGATGCGAACGCGACGACACCCACCCCGGCGGGGATGAAGAACAGCTGGAGGTGGCGGAGCAGGCCGGAGCCCGCGATGACGATCGAGCCGCTGTCGTCGTACCGGCGCAGGCGGAGGTAGGCGAAGAGCAGCAGCATCCCCACCACCGGGCCGGGAACGGGCAGGTCGAGGACCCGCACCACCAGCTCACCGAGGAGCTGGAACCCGACCAGCCAGGTCAGGCCAGCGATCACCGGCGCTCCCTCAGCCGGGCGTTGGGCAGGGCGGGCGCCGGGATCGGCGGCAGCGGCTGGTCCGGTACGACGCCGAAGCGGCCGGCCGCGACGAGGCGGCTGTCGCCCTCGTCGCCGGCGACGATGCTGATCTCGTC
>NZ_VLJQ01000064.1:14519-46874 GCF_007829375.1 Nocardioides sp. J9
TCGGCGGCAGCGGCTGGTCCGGTACGACGCCGAACGGGCCGCCGAGGACGAGCAGCCGCACGCCCTCGTCGCCGGCGACGATGCTGATCTCGTCGGTGCCGGGCGGGACGTAGGCGAGGTCGGCCGGACCGGCGTCCAGGCCGCAGACGCCGGCCGAGCCGAGGTCGACCAGGACGCCGTGCTCGAAGGTCGGGTCGACCGGCACGGCCAGGGAGGTGCCGGGGTCGAGGACCAGCTCGGCGCCGAGCAGCGGGGTGAAGGTGGCGACCGGCGAGCTGTCGCCGAGCAGGGACCCGAGGAAGACGTGGGCGCGCCAGCCGTCGCCGGAGACCTCCGGCGGCGCGTAGTGCTCGAAGCCGGGGTCGGTGTCGCGGGCCGCCTCGGGCAGCGCGACCCACAGCTGCGCGCCGTGCAGCACGGTGGTCGCGGCGGTGGAGACCTCGGAGTGGCTGATGCCGCGGCCGGCAGTCATCAGGTTGACCTCGTGCGGGCGCACCATGGCCACGTTGCCCACGCTGTCGCGGTGCTCGATCTCGCCGGTGAACAGCCAGCTCACCGTCTGCAGCCCGGTGTGCGGGTGCGGCGCGACCACCATGCCGCCGCTCTCGCTGACCGGGTCCGGGCCGTAGTGGTCGAGGAAGCACCACGCCCCGATCAGGGACCGGTGCCGCTGCGGGAGGGTGCGTCGTACCGACATCGCACGGGGCCCGCCCAGCGGCACCTCGCGCGGCGTCATCAGCTCCACGCCGGCCGCCTCCCGGCCCTCGCACACCATCTCACCGGGATCCCGGTCCGGGTTGCTCATGCCCCCATCCTCCCCCTTCTGCCCCGCGCCCCGTCTTCCTCCGCCTCCCCCACCCCCGCGAGGTGTGAGGGTGGGCACCACGAGGTGCGGGTTGTGGTGGCACGAGGTGCGGGTCGTGGTGGCACGAAGTGCGTGGCATGGCGGCTCGAGGTGCGGGTCGTGGTGGCTCGAAGTGCGTGGCTTGGCGGCTCGAGATGCGGGTCGTGCCTGCGCCGTACGCCGCCAGCGTCCTCGCACCACCACAAGGCGCACCTCACACCACCACAAGGCGCACCTCACACCGCCACGACCGACACCTCGCACCACCACAACCCGCACCTCGCGGCGCGAACCCTCACACCTCGCGGTGCGAACCCTCGCACTTCGCGGTGCCGGGGGTCACACGTCGGGGTGGTGGAACGGAGGACGGGGCGGGGTGGGGATGTCCTAGGGTGCGGGGCCATGGGCCTGCTCACCCCCGTCGCGATCAAGCTCGGGTCGTACTCCTGGATGCCGCGACTGCTCCCCCAGATCACGTGGACCGACAAGCACCTGCAGCGGCTGACGAAGCGGCGGGTGAGCCTCGTCGGCATCGCCGGGCTGCCGAGCCTGCTGCTGACGGTCAAGGGCCGCAAGAGCGGGATCCCGCGCTCCACGCCGCTGCTGTGCGTGCCGTGGCAGGGCGGCTGGCTGATCGCCGGGTCGTCGTTCGGCGCGCCGAAGCCGCCGATCTGGTCGGCGAACCTGCGGGCGGCCGAGACGGTCGAGGTCGACTACAACGGCCGGCACCACACCTGCACCTGGCGCGAGCTCCTCGACGAGGAGAAGGAGCGCGCGTGGGCGCACATGGTCACCATCTGGCCGAACTACGACAAGTACGTGGAGTGGACCGACCGGGTCATCCCGGTCTTCCTGCTGACGCCGGTCGACTGACCGCCGCCCGGCCGGGCGGACCCGACCACCCCTTGGGAAGTTCGCCAGTAAGGGAAGCCTTGCTTTAGTCTTCCGGCCATGGGGGAAGGCACGGTCGAGGCCCCTGCCTCGGCAGGGTTCGCTGACCTCGCCCGCCACGGGGAGCGCACCGCGCTCCGTGCCGGTGGGCGGGTGGTCAGCTACGCGGAGCTGGACCGTCGCGTCACGACGGCCCGCGACGCGCTCGAGGCGTTGACGCCGCCGGGCAGTCGCCAGCTGGTGCGCCTGGACCCCGCCCCGACGGTGGACTTCGTCGTGGCGTGGCTGGCGGCGCTGACCGGCGGCCACACCACGTTGCTCACCCGCGACCGCGGGCTCGGCGCGGCCTACCTCCCCTCCGTGGAGCACGCCGACGGCGCCTGGCACCGCACCGGCACCACGGCACCGCGGCTCCACCCCGACCTCCGGCTGCTGCTCAGCACGTCCGGATCCACGGGGTCCCCCAAGCTGGTCCGCCTCTCTGCGTCGAACCTGGACGCCAACGCCCGCGCGATCGCGACGTACCTCGGGCTGCGCAGCGACGACGTCGCCGTGACCACGCTCCCCCTCGACTACTGCTACGGCCTCTCGGTGCTGCACAGCCACCTCGCCGTGGGCGCCTCGCTGCTGCTCGACGACCGGTCGGTGACCGACCCGGGCCTGTGGGCGGACGCCCGCGATCACGGTGTGACGTCCTTCGCCGGCGTCCCCTACACCTTCGACCTGCTCGGCGCCGCCGGCTGGCCGGACCTGCCGAGGCTGAGGCAGGTGACCCAGGCGGGCGGACGGATGGCACCCGAACGGGTGCGCGCACTGGCCGAGCAGGGTGCCCGCGAGGGCTGGGAGCTGGTCGTGATGTACGGCCAGACCGAGGCGACCGCGCGGATGGCCTACCTGCCGCCGGACCTGGCCGCCAGCCACCCCGGCGCGGTCGGGGTCGCGATCCCCGGCGGGTCGTTCCGGCTCGAGCCGGKCGACGGGGCCGAGGCCGGCGTCGGGGAGCTCGTCTACTCCGGGCCCAACGTGATGATGGGGTACGCCGAGTCGCCGGCCGACCTGGCCCGCAGCGCCGAGCTCACCGAGCTGCGCACCGGCGACCTGGCCCGGTTCACCGAGGACGGGCTCGTCGAGATCGTCGGACGGCGCTCCCGCTTCGCGAAGCTCTTCGGCCAGCGCATCGACCTCGACCGCGTGCAGACGCTGCTCGCCCTCGGCGGCCACGACACAGGCTGCGCCGAGGCCGACGACGCCGAGCAGCTGGTCGTCGCCGTCCCGGGCGACCCCGACGCGGGCGTGCTGGCCGAGGTGGGCGCGACGGTCGTCGCCGAGACCGGGCTGCCCGCACACGCCGTCCGGCTGGTGCCCGTGAGGACGCTGCCCCGGCTGGCCAACGGCAAGCTGGACCAGCAGGCCGTCGCCCGGCTCGAGGCGCCGCTCGAGGTCGACGGCGACTCGCCCGTCCGGTCGCTGGTCCGCCTCTACGAGCGGGTGCTGGGTCGCGACGTCGTCGGGCCGCACGACTCGTTCGTGACGCTCGGCGGCGACTCGCTGTCGTACGTCGAGCTGTCGCTGCGCCTCGAGCACCGGCTGGGCCGGCTGCCGTCGGACTGGCAGCACCGCACGATCGCCGACCTCGCGCTGCTCGCCCCCGCCGCTGGCTGCCCCGGCGAGGCGGGCACGACCGCGCGGCACCGCTGGTTCGCCCGCATCGACACCACGATCCCGCTGCGGGCGCTGGCGATCCTGATGATCGTCGGCTCCCACACCGACCTGTGGGTGCTGGTCGGCGGTGCGCACGTGCTGCTCGGGGTGGCCGGGGCCAACTTCGCGCGCTTCCACCTCACCGACGAGCACGCGCGCGAGCGCCTGCGCCGGGTCCGCCGGGCCGCGGCCCGGATCGCCGTGCCCGCCGTGCTGTGGATCGGCCTGGTCACGTTGCTCACCGGCGACTACCCGCTGCGCACCGTGCTCCTGCTCAACGACGTGCTCGGCGGACGCGACTGGTCCGAGCCCGCCTGGCACTACTGGTTCGTCGAGGTCGCACTGCTCTGCGCGGTCACGGCCGGCCTGCTGACGTCGGTGCCGCGGGTGATGGCGCTCGAGCAGCACCACCGGTTCGGGCTCGCGGCCATCCTCGCCGCCGTGCTGCTCGTCCCGCGCTTCTGGGCCGACCTGACGTCGTACGACGGCGACGTGATCCACTCCTCGCTGTTCGTCGCCTGGCTCTTCGCCGGCGGCTGGGCCGCCGCGGTCGCCCGCTCGACCGGGCAGCGGGTCGTGGCAGCCGCCCTGCTCGTGGCGGGGACCTGGGGCTTCACCGGCGACACCCAGCGCGACCTGGTCATCATCGGCGGGCTGATGGCGCTGGTCTGGCTGCCGACCGTGCCGTGGCCGCGCCCGCTCGTCGGGGCGACCGGTGCGCTGGCCAGCGCGTCGCTCTACGTCTACCTGACCCACTGGCAGGTCTACCCGCACCTCGAGGACCGCTGGCCGCTCGGCGGACTGCTCGCCTCGCTCGCCGTCGGCCTGCTCGCGTGGCGCGTCGTCGAGCGGCTCGCCCCGGCCGCGACCCGGCTCGCCCGCCTGCCCCAGCACGTGCGGCCCGCCCGCCGACCCGATCCCCGACCCACACCGGCCCGTCCCGTCAGGTCGGCCCGATCCCACCACCACCTCACTGGACAGGAAGCACGATGAAGAAGCAGCTCCTGCGCGCCGGCCTCGGCGTCGCAGCCCTCACGCTCGTCGCCCCGCTCCTCGCTGCGTGCAGCGGGGACGACGAGCCGAAGCTCGTCATCTACAACGCCCAGCACGAGCCGCTGCTGAAGGAGCTGGCGCCGGCGTTCACCGAGGAGACCGGCATCGAGGTCGAGCTGCGCAACGGCAAGGACCTGGAGCTGTCCAACACCCTGGTCCAGGAGGGCGACGCGTCCCCGGCCGACGTGTTCCTGACCGAGAACTCACCGGCGATGTCGCAGGTCGAGGCCGCGGGCCTGTTCGCGAAGCTCCCCGACGACCTGGTCGCACCGATCCCGGAGCAGTACCGCCCGCGCAGCGGCCTGTGGACGGGCTTCGTCGCGCGCTCGACCGTCCTGGTCTACAACACCGAGCAGGTCCAGGAGTCCGACCTGCCCGCGTCGCTGCTCGACCTCGCGAAGCCCGAGTGGAAGGGCCGCATCTCGTTCTCCCCCACCGGTGCGGACTTCCAGGCGATCGTCGCCGCCGTCCTCGAGCTCGAGGGCGAGGAGGCCACCCGCGCATGGCTGGAGGGCATCAAGGAGAACGGCACCGTGTACGACGGCAACAACGTCGTCCTGGAGGCCGTCGACTCCGGCCAGGTCGAGGTCGGCATCGTCTACCACTACTACTGGGAGCGCGACCGCAAGGAGAACGGCGACGTCAGCGACAGCTCGGCCCAGCACTACTTCACCGACCAGGACCCCGGCGCCTTCGTCAGCGTCTCCGGCGCGGGCATCCTCGAGTCCAGCGACATGAAGGACGAGGCGGAGAAGTTCATCGAGTTCCTCGTCAACGAGACCGGCCAGCAGGTCCTCGCCGACAGCTACGCGCTGGAGTACCCCCTCAACCCCGCCGTGGAGCTGCCCGGCGTGACCAAGGCGTTCAGCGAGCTCGAGCCGCCGGAGGTCAACGTGTCGGACCTCGACGCCCGCAAGGTCGTCGACCTGATGACCGAGGTCGGCTTCCTCTGACCGACGCCCTCGTCTCCCAGCGACCCCCCGCGACCCGTCGGCCGCGGGGGGTGGCTGCGCCTGCCCTGCCGCTGCTGCTGGTCGGACTCGCAGTCGCCGCCCTGGCGCTGGTCCCGCTCGGCTACGTGCTGTGGAGCACCGCCGAGCTCGGCCCCGGCGAGGCAGGGGCGTTCCTGTGGCGCCCCCGCATCGGCGAGCTGCTGTGGAACACCACCCGGCTGCTGGTCGTCGGGGTCCTCGCCAGCGTCGCCGTCGGCGTCGCCGGAGCGTGGGTCGTCGAGCGGACCGACGTCCCGGGACGCGGCTGGTGGCACGGCCTGCTGTGCGCGCCCCTCGCCGTGCCCGCCTTCGTCAACGGCTTCGGCTGGGTGTCGACCACCCACGCGGTGCAGTCGTTCCCGGGCGCGGTGATGGTGGTGACGCTGTCGTACTACCCGCTCGTCTACCTGCCGACCGTCGCGGCCCTGCGCCGGCTCGACCCGGCCGTCGAGGAGGTCGCGACCGCGCTCGGCCGCAGCCCGTGGAGCGTCTTCTGGCGGGTCACCCTGCCCGCGACCAGCCCGGCGGTGCTGGGCGGCGCCCTTCTGGTCGGCCTGCACCTGCTGGCGGAGTACGGCGCCCTGCAGCTGCTCAACTACCCGACCCTCACGACGGCGATCCTCCAGCAGTACGGCACCGTCTTCAACGGTCCCGAGGCGACCTTGCTCGCGCTGGTGCTCGTCGCCTTCTGCCTGCTCCTGCTCGGCCTCGAGCTGCTGCTGCGCGGACGCCGACCGCGCAGCCGCGTCGGCGCCGGCACCAGCCGGGTCGCCGGCCGGGTGCCCCTCGGCAGGGCGCGACCGCTCGTCGTCCTGGCCCTGGCCGGGCTGGTTCTCTGGGCCCTGGCCGTCCCCCTCGCCGCACTGGTGCGCTGGCTGGTGCGCGGCACGTCCGCGGGCATCGAAGGTGCTGAGCTGGCCGACGCGCTCGGCAACACCCTCCTGCTGGCCGTCCTCGGCGGGCTCGTCACCACCGCCGCCGCCGTCCCCGTCGTGTGGCTGGCCGTGCGGCACCGCAGCCTGCTGACGACGGCCATCGAGCGCAGCGTCTACACCGCCAGCGCGATGCCGGGCATCGTCATCGCCCTGGCCCTGGTCACCGTCTCGATCCGCGCCGTGCCGGACCTCTACCAGACCATGGCACTGCTCGTCGCGGGCTACCTCGTGCTGTTCCTGCCCCGCGCCGTGGTCAGCGTGCGCGGCACCTTCGAGCTGGTCCCGCCGGCACTGGAGGAGGTCGCGCGCAGCCTCGGTTGCAGCGGTCCCGAGGTCGCCCGCCGGGTGACCCTGCCACTCGTCGTACCCGGCCTGGCGGGCGCCGGGGCGCTGGTCGCGCTCGCCGTCTCCACCGAGCTCACCGCCACGCTGCTGCTGGCGCCGATCGGGACCGACACCCTCGCCACGAAGTTCTGGTCGGAGGCGTCCTCGATCGCGTACGGCGCCGCCGCGCCCTACGCCCTGGCGCTGATCGTGCTCTCCGTCCCCTCGACGTGGCTGCTCGCCCGTCTCAGCACCAGGAGTGACCGCTGATGCCCGCACTGGAGATCCGCGCCCTGACGGCGGGCTACGGCAAGGACCCGGTGCTGCGCGGCATCGACCTGACGGTCACGTCGGGCGTCACCGCCATCCTCGGCTCCTCGGGCTGCGGCAAGACGACCCTGCTGCGAGCCGTCGCCGGCTTCGTGCAGCCGGCGGCCGGGACGATCGACGTCGCCGGGACGCGCGTCGTCGGCGGCGGCGGCGGCGGCGGCGGGCGCAGCGTGCCCGCCCGGCGGCGGGGCATCGGGTACGTCCCCCAGGAGGGCGCGCTCTTCCCGCACCTGACCGTCGCGCGCAACATCGCCTTCGGCCTGCCCCGCGGCCAACGGCGCAACGCCGGTGGCGTGGTCGCGGAGGCGCTGGCGATGGTCGAGCTCGACCCGTCCCTGGCAGCGCGCTTCCCGCACCAGCTCTCGGGTGGCCAGCAGCAACGTGTCGCCCTGGCCCGGGCTCTCGCCCCGCAGCCGAGCCTGGTGCTGCTGGACGAGCCCTTCTCCTCCCTCGACGCCGGCCTGCGGGAGGAGACCGGCCGGGCCGTGGTCCGTGCCCTGCGCGCTGCGGACGCCGCCGCCGTGCTGGTCACCCACGACCAGGGCGAGGCGCTGTCGCTGGCCGACCAGGTCGCGGTGATGGCGCAGGGGCGCTTCCTCCAGGTCGCCCCACCGGCCGAGGTGTACCTCGAGCCCGCCGACCCGCAGGTCGCGTCGTTCATCGGCCACGCCTCGCTGCTCCCCGGCGAGGGCGACGGAGCCGGCCGCGCCACGTGCGCGGTCGGTGAGCTGGCGGTGCGCCCCGGCCACCCCGGCACGGCCGGGCCGGCCGGGCCGGCCGGGCCGGTCCAGCTCGCCATCCGCTCCGAGCAGGTGCAGATCCGCACCGACGGCGCCGGCACGCCCGGCGAGGTGGTCGACGTCAGCTTCTTCGGGCACGACGCCACGGTGCGGCTCCGCCTCGACTCCGGGGAGCAGCTCGCCGCGCGTACCCCTGCCGACTCCGTGCCGCACCCCGGCGAGAAGGTGCGGCTGTCGGTCGTCGGCGAGGTCGTGGCCTTCGCCGGCCAACCGGGCGCCTGATGACGAAAACTTGATGACGAGAGCTTGCGCTTGATGACGGTTGCAACCGTCGTCAGGCGCAGGAATCCCCGCCCAGGCGGGGATTCCTGCAGCCGTCAGGGTCAGGAGAACCAGCCCGACGGCGCGAGCTCGCCACCCATCCGCGGCACGTACTGGTCGAAGTAGATCCGCGCAATCAGCTCGCGCCGCGAGCGGACGTCGGCCTTCTCGAAGACGGACTTGAGGTGGTCCTGGACGGTGTAGGCCGACAGGTGCAGGGTGCGTGCGATCTCCTTGGTGTCCACGCCCTGCAGCACCAGCTGGGTGACGTCGCGCTCGCGGGGGGTGAGCCCGAAGGCGGCGACGACGAGGGTGACGATCTCGGGCGGGCGGGCCTCCTCGATGGTGATCACCACGTCGCCGTCCCGATCGCGGAACGAGCTGAGCGGACCGGCCTGCAGCACCAGCCACATGCCGCTCGCGGTGCGCAGCCGGCAGCGCGGGATGCCCTCGGACTCGCCGCGGGCGAAGCGCCGGGCGGCGCCGATCAGGGCGGCGACCGGGGACAGCGGGGCGCAGTGACCCGGCCCGGTGGCCAGCTCGCTGAGGCGGACCTCGGCGGCCGGCGTCATCTGGGTGATCTGGTTGTCGGGGCCGACGATGATCACGGCCGGCCCGGCGCCGGCGTCGGGCCGGCAGGGCGCGTGGTCGGCGACCCGGGCCAGCATCCCGGAGCGCACGCCGTGGGCGAACGGCGCGGCCAGGGAGGCGAGGAAGTCGACCTCTGCCTCGTCGAAGGGGGCGTCGTCCGCGCCGCGGAAGAGGGCCACCCCGCCCCACGCCTCGCTGCCGTCGCGCATCGCGAGGCGGGCCTCGTCGGCGAAGCCGAAGTTGGGCTGCATGAACTGCGACAGCCGTGGCGAGAGCTCGGTCCGGCCGCCGGTCAGCAGGTGCACCCCGGCCGCAGGCACCTCGGCCCGGGCGATCGCCCGGAAGGAGGTCGGCTCCTCGGTGCCGTACTCGATGAGCCCGAACTCGTGGTCGTGGCTGTTGCGGATCGCCAGCTCGCCGTACTTGCGGGCGCTGGTGAGCATGTGGCTGCTCGGGTCGTGCGTCGCGATGCAGGCAGCCACCCACGGGACGGCACGGCGCACCGACTCGACCGCCTCGACGAGGAAGGTCTCGAGGTCCAGACCGGCCCGCGCCACGACGTCGACGTCCTGGCGCACCTGCGCCGCGGTCAGTCCTCGGGCCATGCGTAGCAGTGTGTGGCAAGGCCCGGGGTGCTGCCATCCCATATTTCTGGGGATTGTCCTGCTCCCACATCCGCAGGGCGGAGATCTACCCAGGGATCGGGGATGGTCCCGGACCGGTCGCAGGGCGCAGGGTTCTCGGCACCAACCCCGAGAACGAAGGAACCAGCATGACCACCACCCCCGACACCGGTGCCCTGGCCACCCTCACCAGCGGGTGCCCGGTGCACCTCCCCGGCGACCCCGGGTACGACGCTGCCACGACCCCGTGGAACCTGTCGGTCGAGCAGCGCCCGGCCGCGGTCGCGGTCCCCCGCACCGTCGACCAGGTCCGTGACGTCGTCCGTGCCGCCGCGGCCGCCGGGCTGAAGGTCGCGCCGCAGAGCACCGGGCACGGCGCCGCGGCCCTCGGCGAGCACTCCCTGGAGGACGTCGTCCTCGTCCGCATGCACGAGCTGACGGGCGTCAGCGTCGACCCGGCGGCCGGCACCGTGCGGGTCCTGGGCGGCACGCTGTGGCAGGACGTCGTCGCGGCCGCCGCCGCGCACGGCCGGAGCGTGCTGCACGGCTCGGCCGGGGACGTCGCCGTCGTCGGCTACGCACTGAGCGGCGGGCTCTCCTTCTTCGCCCGCCGCCACGGCGTGGCCGCCAACTCGGTCCGCGCGGTCGAGGTCGTCACCCCCCACGGCGAGCTGCGCCGGGCGAGCGCGGAGGAGCACCGCGACCTGTTCTGGGCCCTGCGTGGTGGTGGCGCCGGCAACTTCGGCGTCGTCGTCGCCGTCGAGCTCGGCCTGCTCCCCTACGCCGACGTCTTCGCCGGCATGCTGCTGTGGGACCGCGAGCGCGCGCCCGAGGTGGTGCGGGCGTGGGTGGAGTGGACGCGCACCGCACCGGACAGTGCGACCACGTCGCTGCGGGTCATGAGCTTCCCGCCGCTGCCCGAGCTCCCGCCGTTCCTGTCCGGCCGCGACCTGGTCGTCGTCGACGGCGCGATCCTCGAGGACGACGAGCGGGCAGCAGAGGTGCTCTCCCCGCTGCGGGCCCTGGCGCCCGAGATGGACACCTTCGGCCGGATCCCCGCGCCCGCGCTGCTCGGCGTGCACATGGACCCGCCCGAGCCGTCGCCGGCGGTCGGCGACCACAGCGTCCTCGGCGAGCTCGACGACGCCGCCGTCGAGGCGTTCCTCGCCCAGGTCGGCCCGGGCACCCGCAGCGGGCTGATGTCCGCCGAGCTGCGCCACCTCGGCGGCCAGCTCGCGAGGCCAGTCGCCGGCGGCGGGGTGCTGTCCTCGGTCAGCGGCGAGTACGCGCTGCTGTGCATCGCGATGGCGCCGACGCCGCAAGCCGCGGTGGCCGGTCGGGCCGCGGCGTTCGCGGTCAACCGGGCGATGTCGGCGTGGTCGCGCGTCTCCCTCGTGCCGACCTTCGCCGAGACCCGCGTCGACGCGAGCCGCTTCTACGACGCCCACGACTGGGCGGCACTGTGCCGGGTGCGCGACGAGGTCGACCCCGACCGGGTGCTCCTCGCCAACCACCCGCTCTGACCCCGCGAAGGGGTGGGCCCGGTCCGCATCGGCGGACCGGGSCCTCCGTCGTACCCAAGCGGTGGGACGGTACGACGGTCGTTCAGCTGCGCGCGCGGGGGAACACGTCGAGCGACTTGCGGTACATCGCGACCGCGGCCAGCTGGGAGTCCACGCCGAGCTTGCGGCGCAGCGACTTGACCTGGCTGCGCACGGTGGCCTCGGCGACGCCGGAGGCCTCGGCGATGTGCTTGACGCCGATGCCGTCGTAGAGGGCACCGAGGACCTCGTACTCGCGGTGGGTGAGCAGCTCCATCCGGCGCACCAGGTCGCGCTGCTCGTCGGCGACGTCCTCCCAGGCACGCACCGCACGGGTCCGCAGCCTCGGCGGCGTCGGCGAGCGCCCCGCAAGGGTCTCGTAGAGCGCGCGGACCAGGCCCGCGGTCGAGGTCGTCGTCGGCAGCACGCCGACGGCTCCCGCGGCCAGGACGGTCCCCCAGCGGGGGCCGACCTCGCTGTCGGTGAGCACCACCCACGGGATGCCGCCGCTCTTCACGACCACCTCGACGTCGTAGAGCAGGTCCGGGGTACGCAGGTCGCACATCACGACGCCCACCCGCGCCCCGCTCAGCGACAGCCGCCGGCGGAAGGCCCGGATCCCGCGACGCTCCGGCCAGTCCAGCACGGTGGCCCGGAAGCCCTGCGCGGTGAGGGCGGCACCGATCGCCTGCCCGACCAGTCGACGGTCGGACACCAGCACCACGCGGCGGACCGCGGCGTCAGCGGACGTCGACGACGACACGATCGATCGTCCCGTTGAACTGGTCCGCGGACTTCTTGTCGAGGCGCCCACCGGCACCGACCTTCGCGCCGATCGACATCGGCACGGTGCCGAAGCGCAGGTCGCCCGGGTCGTCCTCCTCCACCCACTCCTCCGGTGCGGCGCCGCCCTCGAGGTCGGTCAGCTGCATCCGCACCTCGCCGGGGCGCACCGAGCAGGACAGGCGGTACCACCGTTCGGGCTCGACCGGCTGCTCCGCCGCGAGGAACACCTCCCCCGCGGTGCCCGCGGCACGGCACGACGGCTTGCCGTGGTCCAGCTGGAGCTTGAGCTGGGCGGGGTCGCCGAACCGGCCCCACTGCACGAGGTTGTCGCCGTCGTCGCCCGGGCGCGAGGGCGCGGGCGGGTCGGCACGGAAGTCGACCTGCATCTCTACAGGTCGCCCGCCCGGGTCGAGCCCGGCCAGGCTGGAGGGGTCCGGCCACACCACGATCGCGGCGGCGCGGACCGGCTCGTCCTCCGCGGCCGCGACCGGGGCGCGCACCGCCCAGCCGTTGCCACGGTCCGGGGTCCAGGTCAGGGCACCGCCGCGGGCGGTCACCACGGTGGTGTTGACCCGCGCCGTGCCGACGTTGGTGACGCCGGGGACGACGTCGCCGGGCACGACCGGTTGGTCGAAGTCGAAGAGGATGTCGTACGACGCGGGGTCGACCTGGTCGCGCGACACCGGTGGTCCGGTCGCGGCGACCGGGGTGGTCGGGTCCTCACTGGCGCCGCACGCGCAGAGCACGCACACCACCGGCAGGCACACGACTGCGGTCCGGGCGCTCATGGCTCACCAGCCTGCCCCGACACGGGGCCGCGCTCCGAGTGCGCTCGGCCTCCTGGCGTGGAAGGCATCGTCGCCGTCTCCCTCCCGTGCTCGTACGGGCCACGTCCGTCGATTCCGACCGTAGGCCGGGCGACGCGCCCCGGACCGGGCCGCGGGCAGGTTCACCCAATATTGGTGAGTCGCCTCCGACGTGCTGACGGGTTCCCTAGAGCCATGCCGGAGGTGACCGGGACCGAACCTCCGACCACGAAGGTGGCCCGCAGGGCCTTCGTCGTCGGTGTCCTCGGCCTGCCCGCCTGGTGGCTGCTCGGCATCGCCTCGTTCGTGCCGGTCCTCATGGTCCTGCCGATGGCGCGGGACCTGTGGGTGCGGCGCAACCGCAACGTCCCGCCGCACTTCGGCTGGTGGTTGCTCTTCCTCGTCTGGGTGCTGCTCGGCATCGGCACGCTGTGGGCGCTCGCGCCCGGTTCCGCCGACACCGGCGGCATCGCCCGGATCCTCGTCTTCGGCTACCGCTTCAGCTGGTACGCCGCCTGCACGGTCCTGCTGCTCTGGGTCGGCACCACACCGCAGCGGTGGCTGCCGGACCGACTGGTGCAGCGGGTGCTCGGGTCGGTCTTCGTCGTGGCGGTGGTCGGTGGCCTGCTCGGCATCATGGTCCCCGACCTCGCCGTGCCGACCGTCGCCGAGCGGGTGCTGCCCGGCGGGCTGCGCGGCAACGAGTTCGTGCGCACGCTGGTCTCCGCGGAGGTCGCCGACGTCCAGCGCGTCCTCGGCGACGACGCACCCCGGCCGAAGGCACCGTTCGCCTACACCAACACGTGGGGCAGCGTGATGGCGCTGTCGCTGGTGTTCTTCCTCTCCGCCCTCGGCACGCTGCGCCGCAGGCGACGGTGGTGGGCCGCCCCGGTCCTCGTGCTGGCGGCGGTCCCGGTGGTGCTCAGCCTCAACCGGGGGTTGTGGCTGGCCCTGGCCGGCGCCGCCGTGGGCTTCCTGGTCCTCGCAGCCGTCCGTCGCAACACCGTCGCCCTGGTCGCGCTGGCCGGGGTCGTCCTGTGCGGGGGGACCCTGCTCACCGCGACCACGCTCGGCGACACCATCCAGGCGCGCCTCGACAACCCGCACAGCAACGACCGCCGCTCGCAGCTGCTCGTCGCGACAATCGACTCGATGACCGAGGGCTCGCCGGCGGTGGGCTTCGGCAGCACCCGCGACCCGGCCGGCTCGTTCTCCTCGATCGCCGGTGGCGCGACGGCGGACTGCTCCGCGTGCGGCGTCCCGCCGCTGGGCACGCAGGGCCAGCTGTGGCTGGTCCTCTTCTCCCAGGGCTGGATCGGGGCGGCGTTCTTCCTCGCCTTCTTCGTGCTCACCCTCCTGCGCCACATCCACTGCCGCACCACGCCGGCGACCGTCGCCACCTTCGTGGTCGGCACCTTCCTGCTCCAGCTCGCGGTCTACGACACCCTCGGGCTGCCGATGATGCTGGTGATGGCCGCGATCGGCCTGGCCTGGCGTGAGCGTCGTGCCGAGCGGCGACGCCTCCCCGCGATCGGCCGGCGCGCCGCCGCGGTCGTCACCGGCACCGCCGTCGTGGGCGCCACCATCGGCGCGGCGCTCGGCGCGACGGGCGAGCCGGAGCGGTCCAGCAAGGTCGCGGTCGCGCTGACCGCGGCGCCGACGTACCTGGACGCCGGGGTGCCCGCCCCTGCCAGCCAGGACCTCGGTGAGCTCACCTCGGTGCCGACCACGAGCAGCGTCGACACCGAGGCCGCGCTGCTGCTCTCGGAGCGGGCGCTGAGCAGGGCGAGCGTCCGCGCGGGCCTGCCACCGTCCCGGCTGCGCGAGGGCGTGGCGGTGAGCGCGCCGCCGTTGACGACGGTGATCGAGATGACCGTGACCACCCCGGCCACCCGTGACCCGGCGCAGGTCGCGCTCGCCGTCGCCGAGGAGTACCTCGCCGAGCGGCACCGCTTCCTCGAGGCACGCCGCGACGACCTGCTCGCCCGGCTCCGCACCACCCTCACGGCGAGCAACCCGGTGGACCCGGCCTGGACCACGTCGCGGACCTACCTCCGCTCGGCCATCGACCACCTCACCACCCACCAGCCCGAGGTCGGCCGGGTGATCCGGGTCGGCGAGCCGCGCCGGGTGCAGCACGACCTGTCGGTGCCGGCGACCACCGGCCTGGCGCTCGGCGGCCTGCTCGGACTGGCCGGGGTGCTCGTGCTGCGGCGCGTCCCCGGTCCGCGCCACGCACCGGCCACCACTGCAGGGAGGAAGCCGTGAGCACGACAGCCCCGACGCGGGACATCTGGACCCGGGCGGTGATCGACCCGGTCGCCGACCCGCTCGCCCGCCTGCTGGCGCCGCGGCCGTGGGTGACCCCGAACCGGGTCACGGCCGTCTCCGGCGTGCTCGGCGTCGCGGCGGCCGCCTGCCTGGCCACCGGCCGGCTGCGGCTGGGCGGAGCACTGTTCCTGCTGCGCTTCCTCGCCGACTGCCTCGACGGCAAGGTGGCGCGGGCGCAGCGCAGCAGCTCGCAGCGCGGCGCCCTCCTCGACGTCGCCACCGACGTGGTGACCGTGACCGCGGCGTACGCCGCCCTCGCGTGGTGGGCCGTGCGGACCGACCGGGTCGACCCGGCCCTGGCGGCGCTGCTGCTCGGTGCGCTCGGCACCTACGGCTGGAGCCTCACCCACCGCAAGCTCGTCGCCGGGGCGGTCGACGGCGGCAGCGGCAGCTCCCGGTTCCCGACCGCGACGGGCAACCCGCTCGTCGACCGGTGGCTGCGGCTGTGCCACCGCCAGCACATGCGGCCGGTGCCGTGGTCGGTCGAGGCCGAGACCCTCGCCCTCGGCCTGCTCCCGCTGGCCGGGGCCACCCCAGCGGCCGCCGGGATCCCGGTCGCCGTCGCGTTCTACCTCGTCGCCACCGCAGCCAACCTGGCGCGCGGCTGGCAGCTCGCCGGACGGCTGGACCGGCGCGAGCACACCGGCAGCCCCGAGACGGAGGAAGCAGCATGAGCACACCCCACGCGACCCACCCGAGCCGCGAGGCCGACCCGGGCGGCACGGCCCGTCCCGACGTGGACGTCGTCATCGCCACGCACCACCGGCCCCAGGAGGTCCGGGAGGCGATCGCCGCCGTCCTGGAGCAGGAGTACGCCGGCCGGGTCCGGGTCCTCGTGGTCTTCGACGGGTCCGACCCGGACCCCTCTCTCGCGCGGCCCGGCGACCACCGCTCGGTCGAGGTGCTCGTCAACCAGCGCCGCCGCGGCCTGGCCGGGGCCCGCAACACCGGCATCCTCACCAGCACCGCCGAGCTGGTCGCGTTCTGCGACGACGACGACCTGTGGCTGCCGGGCAAGCTCGAGCGGCAGGCGGCCATGCTGGCGTCCGGCGGCCCGGCCACGTGCGTGACCGGCATCGAGGTGACCTACGACGGCACCAGCCACGTGCGGGTGCCGAGCCCGGAGGACCTCGACCTGCGCAACCTGGTCCGGCACCGGGTCATGGAGGCGCACCCCTCCACGGTCGTCGTACGACGGACCGCACTGCTCGACGACATCGGGCTCGTCGACGAGGACATCCCCGGCAGCTACGGCGAGGACTTCGACTGGATGATCCGGGCCGCGATGGCCGGTGGGTTCCACGTCGTCCCCGCCCCGCTGGCCCGCGTGCGCTGGGGCGGGTCCCAGTTCTCCCGCAACTGGTCGACGATCGCCGAGGCCATCGACTACGGGCTGGCGAAGCACGCGGTGTTCCACGACGACCGCCGCGCACTCGCCCGCCTGCTGGGCCGCAAGGCCTTCGCGCTCGCCGCGATGCGCCGTCGCGACGCCCTCGCCTGGTCGCTGCGCTCGGCGCGCCAGTCGGTGCTCGAGCCCCGTGCCTACCTGTCCGCCCTGGTCGCCCTGCGCCTCGTCAGCGCCGACCGCCTGCTGGCCACCGCCCACCGTCACGGACGCGGCATCTGAGCGATGGCCCCCCTCCCCTTTTTGGGGGAACCAATTCACGTCGGTCCCCTCCCGACCGATGGAATCCGTGTCGTTCTGACACGACGGACCGGCCCGCGCACGGTGTGGGCCGGCCCAGGGGAGGGGTTGAAGGCGATGACGAACGTCCATCGCACGACATGGCTGTTCGCCGCGCTGCTCGCACTTGCTGCGGGCGTCGTCGCGGTGCTGCCGACGGCACGATCCGCCGAGACGACGGTCCAGGTGAGCAGGTTCGAGAAGGGGCTCGCGGGCTTCAGCGGCACGACGTCCACGCGGGTCGCACTCTCACGTGAGGGCGCCGGCCGCCAGCAGAGCCGCGCGCTCGTGCTGCGGGCGAAGCAGGCCGGACCGGCCAGCACGCAGCGGCGGCAGGCCGTGGGCGAGCACGACCGCGGCACCCGCTTCGTCGTCGACGGCTGGGCCCGGGCGTCGGCGCGACGCACGGTGGCGCTGCGCGTGGTCGAGGTCTCCGGCGGCAAGGTGCTGCAGAGCAAGGCCGCCCGGGTCGTCGCCGGCCCGAAGAAGTGGCGGCGGCTGCCCGTGGCCATCACCGCGAAGTCGGCCGACTCCTCGTTGCGCCTGACCGTCCGCTCCCCCCGCCTGCGGGCGGGCGAGCGCGTCCTGCTCGACGACGTCCGCGTCGTGCGCACCGTCGCCTCCACCACGACCACCCCCGGCCCCGCGAAGCCGGGCACGTGCGCGGTCTCCCAGCGGGGCATCCCGAGCTGCGGGGTCTACGTCGGCGCTGCCCACGGCTCGAACACCGACCCCACCGCGCTGGAGTCGAAGCTCGGCCGCAAGCTGGCTGTGCGGCGCACGTACTTCACCGCCTCGGGCGTCACCAAGGCGGTCTCGACCGCCCGGACCGACCTCGCTGCCGGCCGCCTGCCGTGGATGAGCTTCAAGCTCCCCCACTCGTGGCCGGACATGGTCGCCGGCAAGGGCGACGCCTGGGCGAAGGACCTCGCGAAGCGCCTCGGCGAGCTCGACGGTCCGGTCTGGGTGGCGTTCCACCACGAGCCCGAGGGCGACGGCAACATCCAGACGTGGCGCAAGATGCAGGAGCGCCTGGCGCCCATCGTCCGCTCCGCCGCGTCCAACGTGGCCTTCACGGTGGTCGTGACCGGCTGGAACCAGTTCTACGGTGCCGCCGAGTACCGGCTCTCCGAGATCTGGCCGCGCGGCGTGAAGGTCGACGTCGCCGGGTTCGACATCTACCAGCAGTACGGCGTGGTCAAGAACGGCAAGACCACCACCAAGTGGACCGACTTCTCCGAGTACTACTCGAAGATCGCCACCTGGGCGCGGACCGTCGACGTCGCCTGGGGCCTGGGCGAGACCGGCGTCACCGACTCCGCCGCCCGGGCCCGGCCCGAGGAGATCGCCAACAGCGTGAAGCTGATGGAGGACTACGGCGGCATCGCCTACAGCTACTTCGACACGACGCTGAACAGCATCGCGAACTGGGCGCTCAGCACCGCGGTGAAGCAGCAGGGCTTCGCGTCGGCGCTGGGCGGCACCACCCGCCTGAAGTAGCGCCTCGGCCCGCCCGGGCAGCCGGGCAGCCGGGCAGCCGGGCAGCCACCGCACGACCGGTCCCGCGGGGCTGGGCGCGGCCGGGAGACCGGTCAGCCCAGCCCCGCGAGCCGTTCCAAGGCCACGAGGGTGTGCATCGCCCGGTCGGAGATGTGCTCCCCGCCGGCGACCTCGGTCAGCCGCAGGTAGCGCGCCAGGATCTCGACGAGGTAGAGCAGGCTGCTGCAGCGTGCCTGCGGGGCCGCGCCGGGGTGGCGCTGCTCGGCGAGCGACAGCGCCCACACGACGCCCTCGGCGGACGGCGGCGTGCCGTGGTTCAGCGCGTTCACCTGGTAGTGGATCGCGTCGAGCCCGGCGGGCACGCCCTCCTCGAAGCGCTCCCAGTCCCACAGCAGCACGCGGTCTCCTGCGGTCGCCATGTTCCACGGCGTCCAGTCGCCGTGCCAGGCACCGAACGGCAGCGGGTCGCGGCCGGCGGCGAGGGAGACGTGGTCCATCGCCCGCTCGAAGCGGCTGCGGGTGACCGGGTCGGCGATCTCGCCGGCGAGCTGCCAGCGGGTCGACCACCAGGCCGAGTCGACCAGGGTCCGCTCCTCGCGCCCGAAGGCGGTCTCGAGCTCCGCCATCGCGCGCTCGGGCGGGTCCGTCGGCCGCCGCAGCCGGGGCCACGCCGAGGTGGGGAGCGGCGCGCTGACCAGGACCGGCCGGCCCCGCCAGCTGGTGCGCGCCAGCAGCTCCGGAGGTACGACGGTCCGGAACCGCCGCGTGCCGACCCGCGCCAGCGCCTCGCCCTCGGCAAGCACGTCCTCGACCGTGCTGTCCGACCAGCCGACCTTCACGAACGCCAGGCAGGTCCCGGTCTCGTCGAAGACCTGCAGCACCGGCTTCTGGTTCACCCGCGCGCTGCCGACCGTGATGCTGAAGGTCACCTTCGTCCCCAGCACCTCGGAGAGGTGCTCGGCGAGGCTGTCGTCACCACCCCGGACCTCGACCCGGTTGCGCAGCAGGCCGGGGGCGACCCGGACCGCGGCGCCGGCCGCGGCACGCGTCGTCGAGTCGCGCCACGTCGATGCCGTGCTGAACCGCCGCAGGGACGCACCCGCCGCCACGGCCGACTCGACCGGCACGAGCACGGTCGGCACCTTCGAGCGGCTGACCACGGCGTAGCGGGCGCGGACCGGCCGTCCGTCGTACGAGGTGCCGGCGGGGACGACGTCCGCCCCCGGCCACAGCTCGGCCGCCGTCTCGAGCAGGTCCACGCCGCTCACCCCTGCACCGACCGGTCCTCGCGCACGCACGCGAACAGGTGCCGGCCGTAGTTGTCGGCGTACGGGCCGACCGCGTCGCGGTCGGGGCCGAGGTCGAGGACCTGGTCGAAGGTGGTGTGCTCGAGCAGGAAGCTGCGGATGTGCTCGGGGTTCCACCCCTTCAGCGAGCTGCGGAACCAGCGCTCGTGCTCCTGGCCGGTGTCGAGGAAGAGCACCTTGCCCGTCACCTTGTCGAGCAGCTTCACCAGCTCCTCGGGCTCGCAGCTGCCGCGGCCGAGCACGAAGTGGTGCAGCAGGCTGAAGCAGGAGACGACGTCCCACTGCTCGTGCGTGCCGCGCAGGTGCTCGACCGCGTCGCCGAACCGGATCCGGGCCGGGTCGAGGCCGTAGGCGAGCCGCCCGACGGTGCCGCCGAGCGAGTCCTGCTCGATGCCCTCGCTGGCGAACCCGAGCTCGCCCATCTGGTGCACGAACCAGCCGTAGCAGCTGGCCACGTCGAGGTAGCGGCCGGAGAGCGACGGCAGGCGGTCGCGCAGGAAGCTCTCCATGGACTCGAGCCGGTCGACGCAGCAGCGCACGGTGGGCCACAGCGCCTCGAGCTCGGGGGCGTCGAGCGGCTGGTAGAGCTCGCGCCCGCCCTTGAGCCACGACATCTTGCGCAGCAGGTCCTGCAGCGGCGTGGTGACCCGGCCGCGTCGTACCCGCACGGAGACGGTGGTCTCGCCGGCGGCCGCCAGCGCGATCCGGTGGTGGCCGTCGAGCACCTGGTAGCAGTCGGAGTCGGCGATCGGCACGACCAGGACCGGCACGCCCGGGGGCGAGTGGTGGTCGCCGGTCACCACCGGCGTCTGCTCCCCCGCCGCGCGGGCGAGGAACTGCCGGGCCTGGCGGACCACGCCCTCCTCGTCGGTCGCGGCGAAGTAGCGCCCCGTGTGGCGCACGCAGGTCATCGCCATCCGCCCGTACGACGACGCGAGGATCTCCTGGTCGGTCTGGGACGGTCCGCGCTCGATCATCTCCGCGTGCGGGCCGTCGACGACCCGGCGGGAGGGCCACAGCGGGTCGCCCATGGCGTCGGCGAACTGGTGCCCGGTGGTGCCGTTCTGCCCACCGAGGAGGAGCCGCGGGATGGGGACCTCCCGGGTGCCGGGGTGCCACCGCGCGACCCGGGCGAGCCGGTGCCGGGTCCCTGCGGTGAGGATCCCTCGTCGGTCGGGGGACGTGCTGATTGCCGTCATGCTGGTTCCTTTCGCCAACTGGGCTCGCGGCCCAGGAGCTCTGCCAGAGCCGCGTCGTGCTCGTCGAAGTACGCCCGCAAGCGGGCGACCAGGGGTTCGGGGAGGGGTTCGCGCGGACGCTCGTTCCACCTGCCGACCTCCGCCGGCCGGTGCACCGCCAGGCCGAGCTGCTGCTGGAGGTCCACGTAGACCGGCACCGGGTCGGCGAACAGCTCGTCCGCGTCGACGACGTGGACCCGGTCTCGGCCGAGCGCGTCGATGAAGCGGCGCACCTGCACGGCGTACTCGCCGCGCTGGAGGTAGGCGTGGTGGCGGTGGGCGAAGCTGACCGCCGTGGGGTCGGCGGCGAGCAGCTCGGCCTGGCCGGCCGTGCGCTCGGGCTCGCGGGCGACCGCCTCGTCGAAGGGCAGCGACTCGAAGCCGCGGGCCGCCTCGTGGCGGTGCGCCGAGTGCGCCCGGACGACCGGGTCGCGGACCATCACCACGACGTGGCACTCGGGCAGGTCCCGGGCGATGCGCTCGGCGGCGAGCGGGTGGNGCGCCGCCACCGTCCGGGCCGGCGCAGCGGGAAGTGCGCGCGGTACCAGCGCGGGCCGCGGCGGTAGTTGTCGTCGAAGTAGCCGGTGCCCTTCGCCGCCGTGGGGCGGCACAGCTGCGGGTGCTCGCTGAGCAGCCGGAAGAGGGTGGTCGTGCCCGCGCGCTGCGCGCCGACGACGATGAACGCCGGCCGCTCGCGCAGGTCGGCCGTCAGCCAGCCCCACGCCAGCAGCAGCGACTTCACGGCACTGCGTGCCCACGGCGGGAGGGAGCGACGCACCCGGCCGGTGATGGTGCGGATCATGCCGCCACCGCCTCTCGTTGCCGGCCGGACCTGAGCCCGGCGACGAAGTGGTCGACCGCGAGCGGCTCGCGCAACCGCCACACGGCGGCGACGTACGCCGCGCCGGCGAGCAGGCAGGCGAGCACCCACGTGAGCGGGGTGAGCCCGAGCAGGACGTGGGCGGCCCCCAGCGGGACGAGCAGGCAGCCGACGGGCAGGGACGCCGCGCGCAGCAGCGCCCGGACCGGCACCTGGAGCTCGATGTCCGACCGCAGCTGCACGACCGCGAGCAGGCAGCGGACGACGACGGCGACGACCCACGCCACGGCGGCACCGGCGATGCCCATGCGCGGCACGAGCAGCAGGCAGAGCCCGACGTCGACGGCCAGCGCGACGAGCGTGTTGGCGAGGCTGCGGCCGCTGCGGCCGATCATGAGCAGCAGCGTGTCCACGGGGCCGGACGCGACCGCGACGAGCATCCCGCAGCACATCACCACCGCGACCGCCACCGCGTCGCCGGTCACGTAGCCCTCGCCGAACCAGCCGAGGTACGCCGCCGGCGCGGCCACGACGCACAGGTAGACCGGCCAGGCCGACAGGATGCTCCACCCGGTGGTGACCGCGAAGACACGACCCACCAGCGCGCGGTGCCCCGGCCCGTCGCCCTCGGCGAGGATCATCGTGAACCGCGGCTGCACGACGGTCGAGACGGCCTGGTTGGCCAGCTGGCCGAACACGACGAACCGGGTGGCCACTGCGTAGAGCGCGGCCTCGGCCGGCGAGAGCAACCAGGCGACGACCACGACGTCGACCTTCTGGATCGCCATCTGGGCGACGCGGGCGACGCCGCGCAGCCAGGTGAACCGCCAGAAGTCGCCGGCGGAGACGGTCTCCCCCTGCCCTGCGGGTCCGCCGTGCCCGGTGGATCCCGGTCGGCGGAGCACCACCCGCAGGGCCCGCAGGGAGAGCAGGGCGGAGACGACGTACGCCGACGCCCAGGCCGCCGCGATCCCCGCGCCGGACGGCTCGGTCGCGACCACGAGGGCCACCAGCACCAGCTGGACACCGGGGCGCACCAGCCGGTCGATGAGCACGGTGGCGCGGAACAGCGCGTGGGCGCGGATCGCGGCGAGCGCGAGGTCCGAGGCCGCGGCGAGCGGCAGCGCCCACACCAGGGCGCGGGTGTCGCTCCAGACGGCTGCGAGCACCAGGGCCAGCACGGTGGCGGCGACCAGGACGGGCACGGCCGCGGTCCGGACGAGCGGGGCGACCGCGGCGGGGTCCCCCGCCCGGAGCACGAACCGGGCCAGGCCGGTGTCGGTGCCCAGGCCGGCCGTGGCGAGGGCGAGGAGGAACACCGCGGACGCCGCGAAGAAGCGGCCTGCGGTGTCAGCGGGCACCGTGTGGGTCACGAGCAGCACCAGGCCGAACCCGGCGACGGTGCTGACCACGGCACCGAGCAGGGTGCCCGCGCTGCCGCGCGCGACGGCGCGCAGGTGGCCGCCGGCGCGGTCGGCGGCGTCGGACCGGGTCACGGGCGCTCCTCCCCTGCCTCGGTGCCAGCCGACGCGTCGACATCGACGTCGACGTCGGCCTCCACCTCGGCAGCGGCCTCAGTTCCGGTGCCGGGGCTGGCAGCGGCGGCGGAGCGCCGCACCTCGACCACGCCGGCCAGCTCCGCGCCCTGGCGCTCGACCTCGGCCTGGAGGTCGAGCAGCTCGGACCGGGTCGACGAGCCGGGGGTGACCTCGGTGAGGACGGCGCGCGAGGCCCGGAGCAGGGAGCGGCCGGCCGGCGTGGAGAGCGCAGGCGCGCGCACGACCACCAGGTCGGCGCGCTTGGCGAGCTCCTCGAGGCAGGTCCGCATCTGCGCGGACGCCGTCAGGTCGTCGAAGCCCGGGTGGTCACGGTCGGGGTGGAGGGGCTGCAGGCCGTGGCGGAATCCGGCCACCGGGACCAGCACGTCGCTGGCGACGGCGTCCTGGAGGACCATCTCGGCGAGCGCGGCGCGGTCCGCCGCGCGGGCCAGGTCGACGGCGACGACCTCGTAGCGCGCCCGCGTGAACGACTCGACCAGCGGCTCGAAGAGCGCCGACACCCCCGCGGTCAGCGGGGCCACCGTCACCACCAGCGGGCGCTCGGGGGCGGCCAGCACCGCCGAACGGGCGCTGGCGACGAGGTCCTCGGCCGGCGCGTCCGGGTCGTCGACCACGCCGAGTGCGGGCACCCCCGTGCCGGCCAGGTCGTCGAGGTCGCGCACGGTCAGCGCGGCAGCCCGCGTCCGTCGTACGACGCCGAGCAGGAGGCACAGTGCGAGGCCGCCGATCCCGCCGGTCGCCGTCATCACCACCGGCTCGGCGGTGACGCCGGCGGACGAGACCTGGCCCGGCGTGACGACCTGCCCGGGGTCGAGGCCGATTGCCTGGGCCGTCGCCAGCTGGGCACGCAGCGACCCGATCTGCACGACGACCTCCTGCAGCTGCTGCTCGACGAGCCGGCGCTGCGGGGCGCTGGGCGAGAGCTTCGACAGCCGGGCGAGCAGGCTCTTGCGCTCCTCCTCCCCGACCTCGACGAGCTCCTCGATCCGCGACGTGCGGCCGAACACCGACGACTCGGTGCGTGCCCGGCGGAACTCGAGGTAGACCTCGGCGAAGGCCGACGCCCGGGTCACCGCGGTCTCGTCGTCACGCGCCCGCACCGTGATCTCGAGCAGCTGGGTGTTGGGCGGCACGGAGACCGAGACGCTGGACAGCAGGGTGGCCGGGGTCGCGGGCGAGTCGAGGCGCTGCAGCACGGCCCGGGCGACGGCGTCCGAGCGGAGCACCTGGGCCTCGGTCTCGAGGTTCACCAGGTCGTCGCCGCGCCCGCCCGGGCTGTAGGCGTTGCCCTCGAGCGGGTGCAGCATGATCGTCGCCGTCGCCACGTGCTGGSGGTCGCTGTAGCGGGCGAAGCCGTAGCCCGCCAGGGCGCCGAGCAGCACGACCAGCGCCACGGCGACGGCGGCCCGCAGGACGCGGACCCCACGCCGCGGCACACGCGCCGTGCGCACCTTGCTCATGCCGGATCACCGCCGTCGAACGGGAGGGAGAAGCCGCCGGGCCGGTCACCCAGCGACCGCTTCATCATGGGCACCGGCAGAGCGGGTGTGGGGCGCCGCGGACTGATACACCCAATTTGTGGGACGTCCACCGGAACGGCCGCGGAGGGTGGCCCGCCAGGCCTTGCACAACCTGCCCAATTTCAGGCATGCCGGGCGGTCCCGGACGGCGTCACGATCACAGGGCCCTCCTGACCGAGGGCCGTGCGAGTGCGGGGGCGGTGAGGCGAATGTGCTCTACCACCACCAGTCGGCGTCTACCGGTCCCCGGCCGACTTCGGCGACACATCGCCCGGGGCGTGCCTTCCCGTGTCCGCCTTCGTGGCCGTCCCCGCACTCGCGCCACCGACCGCCGCACCGGCCCCGTCCCGGGCACCGGGTGTGCCGGGTCGGCGGTGACCGGGTCGTCCGCAGCTGGGGGGTGCGGGTGTCCCGGTCACCCGCCGGCCAGGGCGGAGAGGCGTGCCGGGGCGCACTGCACCCCGAGTACCTTCTCAGCAACCACACCTGCACCATCTTTTCCACGGGTTTCAGCGCGTTGTCGCCCACCTGAGTCAAAAATTGGGTACGTTCCGCCGTTCCGCCACGCTGACCCCCGGGGCGACGCATAATCGCTGCATGACAGGCCAGTGGGACGGCCGGGTCAAGACCTACGTGGGGCATGGAGTGGGTCACCGGATGCGGAGCCGTCAGCAGGGGACGCACCACCGTGGGGAACAGAAAACTCTCGGTTGGGCGTTGCTGCTGACTGCCCTGATGCTGCACCCCTACGCCATCCTCGCCCTCGAGGGCACAGGTGACGATCCGGTGACTCTTGCCGGGAACGTGTGCACCGTAGTGGCGGACCTGATCCTGATCGGGTGCGCACTCGTGCTCGCCCTCGACGCCCGCACCGCCAGGTGCGCCATGCGGGCCAACCTCGCCACGATCGCGATGCTCGTCGCCGTCCAGGACCTCCCCCTGGTGGTGATGGCCGTCGCTGATCCCGACCTCAGCGGGCACGCCTTCCGGTTGACCGGGGGCCACGTCCTCACGGTCGCCGCCGTGCTCGCCCTCGTCGTCACCGGCTCGCAGCGCGGCCGGCCGCCACGGCGCAACCCGCTGGTCGCGGGCCTGCTGCTCGGCGGCCTGCTGCTGGCGATCCGGATGGCCGAGGTCCTCCTCGACCCGGTGCCGTACCTGCACCTGGGCAGCGTGGTCGACGTGCTCCTGATGCTGCTCCTCTGCGTGCTCGGCGCGCTGGTCTGCGTGGCCATGATGCGCTCGCCGCTGCCGCGACAGGCCTCGGCCCAGATCACGATCGGCGTGCTCTCCCTCGTGCTGGCCCGGCTCACCGCCTCGGTGATGGAGGCCGCGACGCCGCCGCCGGCCATGATCGTCGGGGTGCTGCTGTCCAGCGCGATCCTGGCGACCACGTCGATCTCGCTGCTGCTCGGGACGCTCAGCCACCGCGAGGCGCGCGAGCACGACCTCCAGCACCGGGCGGCGGTCGCGGAGGCCACGGTGCGCCACGACCGGGAGGTCGTCCACGAGGTCCGTTCGGCCACCGCCGGGATCGTTGCAGGGGTGCACCTGCTCGCCAACGACAAGGTGCCGCCCGGCCCGCGGCGCAAGGCACTGCAGCGAATGGTCGACGTCGAGGCGTCCCGCCTGGACCGACGGATGTCGCGCGCCCGGGCGGAGGAGACCATCGAGCTCGAGCTCGACGAACTGGTCGAGCCGCTGGTCGTGGCTCACGCTGCGCAGGGCCACGACGTCGTCTGGTGGCCCTCGGGCAACCGGGTGGTCGGCCGCCACGACGCCGTGGTCGAGGTGATCAGCATCCTGCTCGCCAACGCCGCTCGCCACGCCGGCGGCGTCGGCACCGCGATCGATGCCCAGCTCGTCGGGGACCAGGTGCACGTCTGCGTGTCCGACGGCGGCCCCGGGATCGCCGACGACGTGCGGGACCGGGTCTTCGAGTGGGGGGCACGCACCGCGACCTCCGTGGGTGAGGGTGTCGGCCTGCACTGCGCGCACCGGCTCGCCCGGGAGATGGGCGGCGACCTCCGGCTGGACGACTCGCGCTCCCCCAAGGAGGGCGCCTGCTTCGTCCTCGTGCTCCCGGCGGCGGCCACCGCGGTCGCCCCACGTCCGGCGTCGCTGCACGCGCCCGCGGGGATGACCGGATGACGCGTCCCAGCAACGCGACGCGGGTCACCATCGTGGACGACCACGCCCTCTTCGCGGAGTCCGTGGCGCTCACCCTCGAGAACGAGGGCTACCAGGTACGACGCATCGACCTCGCCGACTCGCGAGCGACGCTCGCCAGCGTGCTCGCCGCCATCCTCCGCGGCAACCCGCGGATCGTCCTGCTCGACCTCGAGCTCGGTCGCGTCGGCGACGGGATGCGGCTGATCACGCCGCTTGCCAGCAACGGTGTCGCCGTGATCGTGGTCACGGGCAGCGTCGGCGGCACCTGGCGCGGGGAGTGCCTGCGCCGTGGCGCGAAGGCGGTGATGACGAAGACCAGCCCCCTCGAGGAGGTCATCGCCACCGTCCGCCGGGCTCGCGACGGCCTGCCGCTGATGAGCCGTGAGGATCGCGACCGGCTCATGACCGAAGCGGCGAACGGGCAGGACCAGGACCGCGAGATGCGGTCCCGCCTGGAACGACTGACCCGCCGCGAGATGGAGGTCCTCGGCGCACTGATGCGCGGCGCCCAGGTCCGCGACATCGCGCGGGAGAGCGTGGTCTCCGAGGCGACGGTGCGCACGCAGGTGAAGTCGATCCTGGCCAAGCTCGAGCTCAGCTCGCAGCTGTCGGCCGTCGGTGCGGCGTACAAGGTCGGCTGGCGCCCGCCGGGCGAAGCCACCACCTGACGGGACCGCGGAGCTCTCACCGGTCCCGGCTGCCCACCGATCCCGCATTTCGGGCATGCGGGTGCCGGGACCCCGTCCCTACTGTCGGAGGGCGCCCATCACCTCCGACGTCCGGGACTCGTCATGCGACTGCTGTTGGTCTCCTCCTCAGGCGGACACCTCGCCCAGCTGATGTGCCTGCGCTCATGGTGGGAGAAGCACGACCGCCACTGGGTCACGTTCGACACCGACGACGCCGTCGCCAAGCTCCAGGGCGAGGAGGTGACCTGGGCGCACCACCCGACCACCCGCAACGCGCGCAACCTGCTGCGCAACACCGCGCAGGCGCGGCGCGTGCTGGAGCGCACCGACCCCGACGTGATCGTGTCGACCGGCGCGGCCGTGGCGGTTCCGTACTTCTGGCTCAGCAAGTGGCGCCGCTCCTCGACGGTCTACCTCGAGGTCTACGACCGCATCGAGACCCCGACCCTCACCGGTCGGCTGTGCCGGCCGGTCACCGACCTGTTCCTCGTGCAGTGGGAGGAGCAGCGCCGGCTCTACCCGTCCTCGGTCCTCGTGGGGGAGCTGTGGTGAGCGCCGGCCGGCCGCTGGTCGCCGTGTTCGTCGGCACCGACCACCACCGCTTCGACCGCCTCGTCGACTGGGCGGCGCACCTGCACTTCGGGGGCCGCTTCCGCTTCCACGTGCAGCACGGCGCGACGCCGCTGCCGCCGGGCCTGCCCGGCTCCCCGATGCTCGACGTGATGCGGCTGGACGCCCTGCTCGAGCGCGCCGATGCCGTGGTCACGCACGCCGGACCCGGCAGCATCATGGACGCCCGCGAGCGCGGCCACGTGCCGGTCGTCGTCCCGCGCGACCCGGGGTTCGGCGAGCACGTCGACGACCACCAGCTGCGGTTCGCGAAGTTCCTGGCGCGACGAGGCGTCATCACCACGGCGTACGACGTCGACCAGCTCGCGACGCGGCTGCAGTACGCCACCGTGGTGGGCCGCTCCCGGCCCACCGACGAGCGAGGCGCCTCGCCGACACTCGCTCGCTTCGAGGCGATGATCGAGGAGCTGGTCCACCGATGACGATCCTGGAGGCCCGCGCCCTGGCCGTGCCCGCCACGGCCGGACGCGCCCGCATGGAGCCGGTCGTGCACCGCGCGAGCCGGGTGCTGCTGGCCGGCGACGCACTGGCTGCGACCGTCGTCGCCGCCCTCGCGATCAGCGGGCCGACCGCGCTCGACCCCGACCTGGCCGGGGCGTTCGTGCTGGCCTGGCTGGTCGCGGTGGCGCTCACCGGCGACTACCGCCTGCCCGGCACCCTCGGCCTGCGCGCACGCCGGCTCGGCCTGGTCGCCCTGGCCCTGCCGACCTTGGTCCTGCTGGCCACGAACGTCCTGCACCGCCCGCTGCTCCCCGGCACCGCGACGGTGCTGTGCCTGTCGACGGCCGCGCTCGGCATCGCCGGTCGCGGCGTCCTCGCAGCGGCGTCCCGGCGCGGCTTCGTCGTGCTCGGCCTCGTGCACCGGGTCGTGGTCGTCGGCTCCAGCGAGAGCGCGACGACCCTGCTGCGCCGCTTCGACCAGGTCCGCGCGGGCCGCTTCGAGGTCGTCGGCGCCTGCGTCGCCGACGACGGCACCTGCGAGGTCGCTCCCGGCCCGGTCACCCACGGGCTGCAGACCTGCACCGGTCTGGCCCGGGCGTGCGACGCGGACGCCGTGCTGCTCGCGCCCGACCCGGCGATCGATCCGGCCGAGCTGCTGCGCCTGCAGTGGGCGCTCGACGACTCCGGCCTCGACACCTTCGTGTGGGCCGGGGTGCCCGCCCCTGCCGGCGGACGGACCTCCCTCGACCTCGACGGCCTGCCGCTGCTGCACGTCGGCCGGCCCCGCCGGCTCGGTCTCTCCTACGCCGTCAAGCGCCTCCTCGACCGGCTGCTCGCGCTGGTGGCGCTGCTCCTGGCTGCACCGGTGATCGCCGTGCTCGCGGTCGCCGTCCGGATCGACTCCGAGGGTCCGGCGTTCTACCGCCACACCCGGGTCGGCAAGGACGACACCCGCTTCACGATGTGGAAGCTGCGCACGATGACGGTCAACGCCGCCGCGGTGCGTGCCCAGCTGCACGAGGCCAACCAGGCCGAGGGGCCGCTGTTCAAGATCCGGGAGGACCCGCGGGTCACCCGGCTCGGCAAGTGGCTGCGCCGTACCTCCCTGGACGAGCTGCCTCAGCTGCTCAACGTGGTGCGCGGCCAGATGTCGCTCGTCGGGCCGCGTCCCGCGCTCCCGTCCGAGGTGGACCAGTACCACCCCGACGTACGCCACCGGATGATCGTGCACCCCGGCATCACCGGGCTCTGGCAGGTCTCCGGCCGCTCGGACCTCTCATGGGAGGAGTCGGTGCGGCTCGACCAGCGCTACGTCGACGACTGGTCCCTCATGCTCGACCTGAAGATCCTGCTGCGCACCGTGGTCGCGGTGTGCCGGCGGGCGGGGGCGTACTGACCCGACGAGCAGTCGGCCTCGGTCGTCCAGGACCCGCTACAGAACTGGGAAATCTCGGGAAGTGCTCTCGGAGCGGGAGCCTGCCCGGAGCCCGACGCGGGACCCGCGCGAAGGTACCCGAATTCGGTCACGACCCCGGTCCTCGCCGCAGTGTGCGATAGGCGGGTGAAGGCCCGAACCAAGCTCCGCTCCCTCCTCATCAGCGCGGCGGTCGCCGCAGGCGTGCTGGTCCCCGCGACCACGTCGCCCGCAGCGGCGCCGGTGGCAGGCTCTCCCCTGACCGCCGCCGTGGCGACCGCCGCGCCCCAGACCGGCCGGATCGTCTCCGAGTCCCCGGCCTCGTTCACGCCGCACGTCATGGACGGCGCCGTCTACTCGATGGCCCAGGTCGGCAACATGATCGTGGTCGGCGGCAACTTCACCCGCGTGCGCAACGCCGGGTCGTCCACCGACATCGCGCGCCGCAACGTCTTCGCGTTCAACGCGACCACGGGCCAGATCAGCACGACCTTCGCGCCGAACCCGAACGGCACGGTCTACGCGCTCACCCCGGCCCCCGACGGCCAGAGCGTGTACGTCGGCGGCGGGTTCAGCTCGATCACCTCGGGCGGCTCGACGGTCAGCGTGAGCAACCTGTTCCGCGCCGACCTCGCCACCGGCAACCGGATCACCCAGTTCAGCTCGGGGACGATCAACGGCCAGGTGCGCGACCTCGAGGTCCTGGGCAACCGGCTGTGGGTCGCCGGCAAGTTCACCCACGTGCAGGGCAAGGTCCGCAAGGCTCTCGCGACGGTCAGCGCCACCACCGGCACGATCGACAACTACTTCGACCGGGTCTTCGCCGGCGTCCACCGCGGCACCGTCACGAACATCCAGGAGTTCACGATCAACCCGGCCGGCACGCGGCTGGTCGCGGTCGGCAACTTCGACACCGTCGACGGCGTCAAGCGCCACCAGATGGCGGTCCTGGACCTCGGACCGACGTCCGCGACCCTGGCCGACTACCGGACGACCCTCTTCGAGTCCGGGTGCAGCCCCTCGTTCGAGACCTACACGGTCGACGTGAGCTTCAGCCCCGACGGGAGCTTCTTCGTCGTCGGGACGACCGGCGCCTACGGCGGCTACTCCGGCAGCATGGCGGGCACCAGCGGCTGCGACGTGGTCGCCCGCTTCGAGACGTCGGCCAGTGGCTCCGCGGTGCGACCGACCTGGACGGCGTACACCGGCGGTGACACCACCTGGACGGTCGAGGTCACCGACGACGTCGTGTACGTCGGCGGGCACCAGCGCTGGCAGAACAACCCGGGCCGCGGCGACGCGCCCGACGAGGGTGCGGTGTCCCGACCGGGGATCGCGGCACTCAGCGCGCACAACGGCATCCCCTACTCGTGGAACCCCACGCGCACCCTCGGCGCCGGCGTCCGCGACATGGTGGCGACCGACCAGGGGCTGTTCGTCGGCTCCGACACCGACGTCTTCGCCGGCCAGACGCGCCGCAAGATCGCCTACCTGCCGCTGTCGGGCGGCAAGGCGCTCCCGGCGCGGCAGGACCTGAAGCTGCCCGGCGACGTGTTCCGGGTCGGCAGCTCGCAGACCCAGCTGGTGCGGCAGTCGTTCAACGGCAGCAACCTCGGCTCGCCCGGCAACGCCCCCAACGGCCCCGGCTGGGGCACCACGCTGGGTGCGTTCATGGTCAACGGCGACCTCTACACGGTGCAGAGCAATCGGACCTTCACCCGCCGCACCTTCGACGGCACCAGCTACGGGCCGGCCCAGACCATCAACGCAGCGGACCAGCTCGTCTACCAGGACGACTGGCACAACGGCGACATCCCGACCATCACCTCGCTCTTCTACCACCAGGGCTGGATGTACTTCACGAAGTCCGGTGCCTCGCAGCTGTACCGCCGGGGCTTCGAGCCCGAGTCGGGCATCGTCGGCCAGCAGCGGTTCACCACGAACTCCGTCTCCGGCGTCAGCTACAGCGGCATGCGCGGCGCGTTCGTCGCCGACGGCTACCTCTACTTCGCCTCCAGCGACGGGTCGTTCAAACGGGCGCAGTGGGGCCAGCACGGCGCCGTGGCCGGCACGGCCACCACGATCGCCCCGGCGGGGGCGGGCTGGTCGTCGCGAGCCCTGTTCCTCTACCAGGGCCCGGCGCTCGAGCCGCCCGTCAACAACCCGCCCACGGCGTCCTTCACCGTCAGCTGCTCCGGCCTGACCTGCAGCTTCGACGCGAGCGCCTCCAGCGACCCCGACGGCCCGGTCCAGGGCTACCAGTGGAACTTCGGCGACGGCCAGACGAGCACGGCGGGGCCGACGGTCAACCACACCTACGCCAGCGGCGGCGCACGCACGGTCACCCTCACCGTGTCCGACGGGCAGCTCACCGCGAGCACCACCCGCACGGCGCAGCCGGCGGCGCAGGCACAACCGGTCAGCCACGTCACCACGGTCTCGACCGGCGGCAACCGGGTGAACCACCGCGCCACCATCCCCGGCAGCGTCCAGGCCGGTGACCTGATGCTGGCCTACCTGGTCGCCAACACCACGGCACCGTCGTACACCGGACCGGCGGGGTGGACCCAGG
>NZ_VLJQ01000064.1:46934-56610 GCF_007829375.1 Nocardioides sp. J9
CCTCGAGCGCCTACGCCAAGAGCGTGCTCACCGTGGCCGTCTACCGCGGCGTCGACCCCTCGGCACCGATCACCGACAGCGCGATCGCCGTCCAGACCAGCAGCAGCACCACGCACGTCACGCCGACCGTGTCGGCGCCCGACGGGGCGCACTGGCTGGTCAGCCACTGGGGCGACAAGAGCTCCGCGACGACGGACCTCGCCCCGCCGCCGGGCGTCACCCAGCGCGACGAGGCCTCCTCCGACGCCGCCTCCGGGCACGTCACGACGCTCCACGGCGACAGCAACGGCCCGGTCCCGGCCGGCAACCGCGGCGGCCTCACCGCCACGGCCGACCAGGCCGCCGGTGCCGCGATCACCTTCAGCGTGCTGCTGAAGCCCGCCTCCTGACGCCCCGAGGGTCACCGAGGCACGAGCAAATGCAGCAGGCCCCCACCTTGCGGCGGGGGCCTGCTCGTTGCCGTGGCAGGTAGTGGATTCGAACCACTGTAGGCAATGCCGGCTGATTTACAGTCAGCTCCCTTTGGCCGCTCGGGCAACCTGCCGGGCTGTCGTCCGGCCCCCAGTGTTGGAAGCATCACGACGACGCGAAACAATAGCGCAGCAGCACCGTCCAGCCGAAAACCCCAACGCCCCGAAGGTGAACGAACCCATGGCCGACTCCTCCTTCGACATCGTCAGCAAGATCGACCGGCAGGAGGTCGACAACGCGCTCGGCCAGACTGCACGCGAGATCGCGACCCGGTTCGACTTCAAGGGCACGGGTGCCTCGATCGAGTGGAAGGGCGAGCACGCGATCGAGATCAGCGCGTCCGCCGACGACCGCGCGAACGCCGTGCTGAGCGTCTTCCAAGACAAGCTGATCAAGCGCAACCAGTCGCTGAAGATCCTCGACGCCTCCGAGCCGCGCCAGTCCGGCCAGGTGTCGAAGATCTCGATCACCCTCAAGGAGGGGATCAGCTCCGAGGACGCCAAGAAGATCTCCAAGCTCATCCGCGACGAGGGCCCCAAGGGCGTCAAGGCGCAGATCCAGGGCGACGAGCTGCGGGTGTCGTCGAAGAAGCGCGACGACCTCCAGGCCGTGATCGCGCTGGTCAAGTCGCAGGACTACGACTTCGCAGTGCAGTTCACCAACTACCGCTGACGCTGGCCGCGCCGCCTCACCAGGCGGCGCGGAGCAGCTCCAGCACGGCGAGCGCCCCGGTCGGCCCGGGGTTCGGGTAGGGCGCGGAGGCGACCCGCTCCGCGACCGCGGCGAGGCCGTCCTCCGGCACGCCGAGGTCGCGCAGCCGCCGCGGCCCCGGGTACGACGCCGCGAGGCCCGCGATCGCGTCCGCAGGGTCGCCCGCCACCAGCTCGGCGAGGCGCTGCGTGGCCGCCGGGGCGTGCGGCAGGTTGTGCCGGACCACGTGCGCCAGCAGCATCGTGTGCAGCTCGGCGTGCGGGAGGTCGAAGGCGCCGCCCAGCGCGTGCGCGAGCTGGTGGTGCAGGCCCATCTGGGCGGTCGCCAGGCAGCTGCCGGCCAGCCAGGCACCCTGCTGCAGTGCCGACCGGGCCGCGACGTCGCCCGGCTCGTCGAGGACCGTGGGGAGCGCGGCCAGCAGCAGCCGGCACGCCTCGGTCGCCAGCGCGTCGGTGACCGGTGTCGGGTTGGGCGCCCACAGGGCCTCCACCGCGTGCGCGAGCGCGTTGACGGCACTGGTGAGCGTGAGGCCGGCGGGCAGTCCGAGGGTCAGCTCGACGTCGTACACGACGGTGGTGGGGAGCAACGCCGGGTCGCGCCGCGTCTGCTTCACCCCGTCGCGGGTCTCCCCGAGCACCGGGGTCACCTCCGAGCCGGCGTACGTCGTCGGGACCGCCACGTGCGCGACGCCCGCGCGGGCGACGACCGCCTTGCCGAGCCCGACCGCGGAACCCCCACCGATGGTCACGACCGCGTCGACGTCGTACCCCTGGACGAGCGCCATCGCCTCCTCGGTCACCGCCACCGGCGTGTGCACCACGGGGCGGTCGAACCGGGCCACCGCCCGCTCCCCCAGCCCCGCGACCACCTCGTCGCCGGCAGCCGCTGCGGACGGGGKGGCCACCACCAGCACCCGCGACGCCCCGACCCGCTCGACCTCGGACGGCACGCGCAGCCGCGCCCCCGCCCCCAGCAGCACCCGCGACGCCCGGGTCTCGTGGACGACCACCATGCGCCCGAACCTACCCGCACGTCGAGGCGTCACCTGTGGCATGTCGAGACGTCAGTTCCGGCATGGCGAGTGGTCACCTGTGGCTGGTTGAGTTGTCACGTGTGGCGGGTCGAGTGGTCACGTGTGGCGGGTCGAGTGGTCACGTGTGGCGGGTCGAGTGGTCACGCGCCAGATGTGACCACTCGATCGGCGCTATCTGACGCCTCGACCCTCCACAAGTGACGTCTCGACCGGCCACAAGCGACGTCTCGACATGCCAGAAGTGACCATTCGACGGTTTCGGGTCGGGGATGATCGGCGCATGGAGGACCCGTCGGCGAGGATCGAGATCGAGGCGCCGCTGGAGCAGGTGTGGGCGATCATGCTCGACACGGTGCGGTACGGCGAGTGGAACCCGTTCGTGGAGCGGGCCGAGACGGCGCAGCCGCCGGCGGTCGGCAACCCGATCGTGCTGCACGTGGTGTGGGCGAACGGGCGGCGCACCCGCTCGCCGGAGCGGATCACGGCGCTGCAGGGGCCCACCACCTCCGCCGACGGTACGACGACCGCGCGGATGTCCTACGCCTACGAGGGCTGGCCGTCCCGGCTGGGGCTGGTGCGCGGCGTGCGCCACCAGGTGCTGACGCAGCGACCCGGCGGGCCCACGTCGTACGAGACGGTGGAGGAGTTCCGCGGTCCGCTGGTGCGGCTGGCCGGGCCCGCGCGGGTCGCCGACGGCTTCCGCCGCCACGCGGAGGGGCTCAAGCGCCGGGCTGAGGCGCCTGCTGGGCGGACCTCGCCGCCGGAGGGATGAGCGCGCTGGAGTGCCGCGCTGCCCAGAGCGCGAAGCCGAGGACCGCAGCGCCGAGCACGATGTCGACGACCACGTGGGCCTGGCGCCACCACACCATGTCGGTGGCGCCGGGGACGGTGTAGTGCCCGATGCCGACCAGGCCCGAGAGGGAGTAGCCGGTCAGCAGGACCGCCGCGGTGGTGATGTGGCGGCGGAACCACATCAGCAGCCCGAGGCCACCGAGGGCGGTGAAGACGAACCAGGCGCTACCGATGACGCCGGCCGAGGGGGCCGGGACGGTGGCGTCGTCGGCGGGCTGCGGGTACTCGTCGTAGCTGACGTAGTTGTCGAGGTAGTGCACGACCGACACCACGAACGCGACGCCGAGCAGCCAGCACAGCAGCCGGGTCGCGCGGAGGTAGCTCACGGGCCCAGCCTAGGAGAACCGCCCGGCCGGGCCGCGGACCTCGCCGTCGACCGCTGCCGTCGACCGCTGCCGTCGACCGCTGCCGCCGCCCGCCGCCGCCCGCCGCGGCGCGACGCCCGGGGGCGCCGGCCGCGGCAGCCGGGAGGGGTCGGTTCAGGCGGTGGCGACGTCGAGCACCGGCACCGCCGTGGCGCCGGTGGTCGGGCGCAGCCACACCCGGCTGCCCGCGTCGACGTCGAGCGCCCGGGCGTGGGTGCGCGACAGCACCACCAGGGTCGGCTCGGCGTGGCCCTCGACCTCGACGGTGAGCCGCACCTCGAAGCCCACCCGCAGGGAGCGGACGACGACGCCCGCGTGCGACTCGGGCGCCCCGGGCGTGGTCGACAGGTCGATGTCGTGCGGCCGCAGGCGCACGCCGCCGAGGCGCGTGACCTCGCCCAGGAAGCTCATGACGAAGTCGTTCGCCGGCTCGTCGTAGAGCTGGTCCGGGGTGCCGATCTGCTCGATCCGGCCCTCGTTGATGACGACGATCTCGTCGGCGACCTCGAGCGCCTCCTCCTGGTCGTGGGTGACGAACACCGTCGTCACGTGGACCTCGTCGTGCAGCCGGCGCAGCCAGTCGCGCAGCTCCTTGCGGACCTTCGCGTCGAGCGCTCCGAAGGGCTCGTCGAGCAGCAGGACGGACGGCTCGACGGCGAGGGCCCGGGCCAGCGCGAGGCGCTGGCGCTGGCCGCCCGAGAGCTGCGAGGGCAGCCGGTGGGCGAACTGCGAGAGGTGCACGAGCTCGAGCAGCTCGGCGACCTTCGCCTTGACCTCGGCCTTGGGCCGCTTGCGGATCTCCAGGCCGAAGGCGACGTTTTTCGCCACCGTCATGTGCTTGAAGACGGCGTAGTGCTGGAACACGAAGCCCACGTTGCGCTTCTGCGGCGGCAGCTTCGTGGCGTCGGTGCCCTCGATCTCGACCGAGCCGCCGTCGGTGGACTCGAGCCCGGCGATGATGCGCAGCAGCGTGGACTTCCCACCGCCGCTGGGCCCGAGCAGGGCGGTCAGCTGCCCGGTGGGCAGGGACACGTTGATGTCGTCGAGTGCCACGAAGTCGCCGTAGCGCTTGCCGACACCCCTCACTTCGATGCTCATGCGTGATCCTCCTTGCGGATCAGGGAAACCACCACGAGCGCCAGCACGGAGGCGAGGACGAGCACGAAGGCGGCCGCGTAGGCCGTGGGCTCCTCGTAGTTGGTGTAACGGTTCTGGATCAGGATGGTGGCGGTCTCGCCGCGGAACTCGGCGCCGGGGCTGACGATCTTCACGGCACCGAACTCGCCGAGCGAGCGGGCCATGCTCAGCACGACGCCGTAGACCACCGCCCACTTGATGCTCGGCAGGGTGATCCGGCGGAAGGTCTGCCAGCCGTTGGCGCCGAGGCTGCTCGCCGCCATCTCGGCGTCGGTGCCGATCTCCTCGAGGACCGGGACGATCTCGCGGATCACCAGCGGCAGGCTGACGAAGGCGGTCGCCATGATCAGGCCCGGCGTCGTACCGATGATGAAGATGCCGACCTCCTCGAGCGCCTCGCCGAACCAGCCCTGACCGGTGCTGTAGGCGAGCACCAGCGCGAGGCCGACGACCACCGGCGACACCGACATCGGGAGGTCGATGAGCACCGAGAGGATGCGCCGGCCGGGGAACCGGTAGCGGGTGATCAGCAGCGAGATGCCCACGCCGAAGACGGTGTTGATGAGCACCGCCCAGAAGGCGATGGTGGCGGTCAGCCCAAAGGCGTACGACACCGACGGCTCCTGGAGCCGCTCGAGGAAGGCGGCGACGCCCGCCTCGGCACCACGCTCGGTGGGGGCGAAGGTCCGCGAGGTCACCTCCCACAGCGGCCAGATGACCAGCACCGCGAGGTAGGCGATCACGAAGAACCGCAGGAAGTAGGTCACCGGGCCCTTGCGGGCCCTGATCTGTCGGGTGTCAGCCACGGCGCGCCACCCTTCGCGAGATGAGGTCGAGGACCACGATCGTGACCACCGCGACGAGCAGGAGGAGCACGGCGACCGCCGCTGCCCCCGCCTGGTTGTCGCCCTCGATGAACTTGAGGATCTTCAGCGACGCGACCTCGGTCTGGTACGGCGTGTTGCCCGAGATCAGCACCAGCGAGCCGAACTCGCTGATCGCGCGCGCGAAGCCGAGGGACGAGCCCGCGGCGATCGCCGGGACCAGGCTCGGCAGGATGATGCGTCGGAAGGTGGTCAGCCGCGAGGCGCCGAGCGACGCCGCCGCCTCCTCGACGTCCGCGTCCAGCTCGAGCAGCACCGGCTGCACGGTCCGTACGACGAACGGCAGGGTCACGAACAGCAGGGCCAGGAAGATGCCCTGGCGCGTGTTGACGATGTTGATGCCCACGGGGCTCTCCGGGCCGTAGAGGCTCAGCAGGACCAGGCCGGCCACGATCGTCGGCAGCGCGAACGGGATGTCGATGACGACGTCCAGGACGCGCTTGCCGAAGAAGTGGTCGCGCACGAGGACCCAGGCCACCACGGTGCCGATCACCGCGTTGACCACGGTCACGCCGGCCGCCTCGAGGACGGTCAGGCGCAGCGCGGCGAAGGTCTGTGCGTCGGTCAGGGTGTTCCAGAAGGAACCCCAGCCGCCGGCGGCTGCTGCACCGACCACCGCCGCGAGCGGGATCAGGACCAGGACGCTGAACCACACCAGCGCCAGGCCCAGACCGATGCCCGAGGTCGGGGTCAGTCCGAACAGCCCGCTGGGCCGGCTCGTCGTCCGAGCCGGCCCAGGGGTTGCTGCAAGCGTTTCGGTCACTTCTTGGTGGCCTCGGCGTACAGGTTGTCGAAGCGCAGCTTGACGCCGTCCTTGCCGAACCACTCCTCGACGATGGCCGGCCAGCCACCGAGGTCCGCGACGCTGTAGAGCTTCTTCGACGGCGTCGGGAAGGGGTTCGCCGGGTCGTTGGCGCCCTCGACCTCGATGCCGGAGATGTCCAGGTCGCCGACCGGGCGGAAGCCCTTCTTGACGAACTCGGTCTGGCCCTTGTCGCTGAGGACGAACTCCAGCCAGTCGGTGGCCACGTCGTCGGCGTCCTTGAGCACGGCGCCCGGGTTCTCGATCAGGAAGGAGGTCTCGGGGACGATGTAGTCGAGCTCCTCGCCCTTCTGCTTGGCGAGGATGGCCTCGTTCTCGTAGGTGATGAGCACGTTGCCGACGCCCTTCTTGAAGGCCTCGGTCGCCTCGCGGCCGCTCGCGGCCCAGCTGGTGACGTTGTTGAAGACCTTCTTGAGGTACTCGTCGGCCTGCTTCTCGTCAGCGCCGGTCGAGAGCGCGTGCGTGTAGAGCGCCATGATGTTCCAGCGCGCGGCGCCGGAGCTGGCCGGGTCGGCGGTGATGACCTTGACGTCCTTGCGGGTCAGGTCGTCCCAGCCCTTGATGCCGAGGGGGTTGCCCTTCTCGACGGCGATGACGGCGATGGAGGAGGAGACGATGCCCTTGTTCGGGCCGGCGTTCCAGTCCTCGGCGACCAGGCCGGCGTCGACGAGGCGGGTCACGTCGCCCTCGAGGGAGAAGTGGACGTAGTCGACGTCCTTGCCCTTGGTGTCGGCGACCTTGCGGCTCTGCTCGCCCGAGGCGCCGTAGGAACCGGAGAACTTGACGTCCTTGCCCTCGTCGGTCTTGTTGAACTCCGCCGCGATGGCGTCGTTGGCCGCCTCCGGGACGGCGAAGCCGTAGATCCCGATGGTCGTGCCCGAGTCGTCACTGCCGCCGGCGCTCGAGCAGGCGGTCAGCGCCAGTGCACCGGTCACCGCTACGGCCGCAGCCTTCATCAGTCGCTTCATTGCACCCATTCCTTCGTGTCATCACCGGGCCGACCCCACGCCGATCCGGTAAACTCGATTGGAATAATACACATTGGCGAGTTAGTCGATCTACTTTGAGACGATCGCCCGCGTTTCGAGACGCAGGTCACACCGCGCTCCGCCCCTGGCCGTTCACCCACCGGCGCCAGATGGGGCGCGCACGCGCGGCCGTCTATCGTGGGGAAGTCGCGGGTCCGAGCGACCCCGCCGCGGCCTCGCTGGACAGGTGTCCACCGGAAAGTGGAACCTGTTCTAGAAATGGCCGTAGAATCTGCAGTGCCCGCGCCCGACCACGACCGGGGCGGGTGCCGCAACCGTCGTTGAGAGAGTTGGACGAACGTGAGCCAGACCAAGCAGGTCAAGCAGCTGGACCGGGTGATCATCCGGTTCGCGGGTGACTCCGGTGACGGCATGCAGCTGACGGGTGACCGGTTCACCCAGGAGTCGGCGGTGTTCGGCAACGACCTGGTCACGCTGCCGAACTTCCCCGCAGAGATCCGCGCCCCCCAGGGCACGATCCCGGGCGTCTCCTCGTTCCAGGTCCACTTCGCCGACCACGACATCCTCACCGCCGGCGACCGTCCCGACGTGCTGGTCGCGATGAACCCCGCCGCGTTGAAGGCCAACCTCGGGGACCTCCCGAAGGGCGCCACGATCATCGTGGACACCCACGACTTCACCAAGCGCAACCTCGACAAGGCCGGCTACGACTCCAACCCCCTGGACAAGCTCGGCGAGGTCGACGACATCCTCGCCGGGTTCTCCGTGCAGCCGGTGGACCTGACCGGCATCACCGTCGAGGCCGTCAAGGAGTTCGGCCTGTCCCGCAAGGACGCCGCACGAGCCAAGAACATGTTCGCGCTGGGGTTGTTGTCGTGGATGTACGGACGCCCCACCGAACCCACCATCGCGTTCCTGGAGAAGAAGTTCGCCAAGGTCCCCGCGATCCTGGGTGCGAACCTGGCGGCGTTCAAGGCCGGCTGGAACTACGGCGAGACCACCGAGACCTTCGTGGTCCAGTACGAGATCAAGCCCGCCCGCATGGCCGCGGGCACCTACCGCAACATCACCGGCAACCTGGCCCTGTCCTACGGTCTGGTCGCGGCCGGGGTCCGCTCCGGGCTGCCGGTGTTCCTGGGCTCCTACCCCATCACCCCCGCCTCCGACATCCTCCACGAGCTGAGCCGGCACAAGGGCTTCGGTGTCACCACGCTGCAGGCCGAGGACGAGATCGCCGGCATCGGTGCCGCGATCGGCGCCTCGTTCGCCGGCCAGCTCGCCGTGACCACCACCTCCGGGCCCGGTATCGCACTGAAGTCCGAGGCCATCGGACTGGCCGTGATGACCGAGCTGCCGCTCGTGGTCGTCAACGTCCAGCGCGGCGGGCCCTCCACCGGGCTGCCCACCAAGACCGAGCAGGCCGACCTGCTCCAGGCCATGTACGGCCGCAACGGTGAGGCCCCCGTGCCGATCATCGCGCCCCAGTCCCCCGGCGACTGCTTCGCCGCCGCGGTCGAGGCCGCCCGGATCGCGATCACCTACCGCACCCCCGTCTTCCTGCTCTCCGACGGCTACCTCGCCAACGGCTCCGAACCCTGGGCCATCCCCGACGTCGACGACCTCCCCCTCATCGACCCCGACTTCGCCACCGGACCGAACCACACCTCCGCCAAGGCGGCCAGGGCGGCCCAGGACGGCGAGGGCGACGGGGAGCCGGACGAGTTCTGGCCCTACGCCCGTGACGCCAAGACGCTGGCGCGCCCGTGGGCCATCCCGGGCACCGCCGGGCTGGAGCACCGCATCGGTGGCCTGGAGAAGTCCGGCACCGCCGAGGCCGGGCACGGCAACATCTCCTACGACCCGGCCAACCACGACCGCATGGTCCGCCTGCGTAAGGAGAAGGTCGCCCGCATCGCCGACGACCTGCCCCCGCTGCAGGTCGACGACCCGTCCGGGAACGCGAAGGTCCTCGTCATCGGCTGGGGTTCGACCTACGGTCCGATCGGTGCGGCGTGCCGCCGGGTGCGGCGCGCTGGGTACGACGTCGCGCAGGTCCACCTGCGCCACCTCAACCCCTTCCCCAGGGACCTCGGCGACATCCTCACCCGCTACGACAAGGTCCTCGTCCCCGAGATGAACCTGGGCCAGCTCTCCAAGCTGCTGCGCGCGGAGTACCTCGTCGACGCCCAGGGCTACAACCACGTCTACGGCCTGCCCCTGAAGGCAGCCGAGCTCGCCGAGGCCATCGGCCGCCTCGTCGGCGAGGCCGAGAACCGCGMGGTCGACCTCGGCGAGCACGGCCTCAACCTTCCCGCCGACCACGAGGAGGCCTGAACATGACCACCACCCAGAACCCGATCGACCTGGGCACCCCGGCGCTGCGCACCGGCACCGAGCTCGTCCCCACCATC
>NZ_VLJQ01000065.1:0-1615 GCF_007829375.1 Nocardioides sp. J9
CCAGCCGGTGGCCGGGCTCGTTGGCGGCGTCGGAGACGTACTCACCGAGCAGCTCGACGTCGGCGAGCTCGAGGCCGACCTCCTCGCGGGCCTCGCGGACCGCGGCGTCGCGGGCGTCCTCGCCCGGCTCGAGCTTGCCGCCGACGAGCATGAACCGCGAGGTGCCGCGCTTGCGGACGGTCAGCACCGCGCCGTCGCGGACCAGGGCGACCGCGGCGACGACGATGGTCGGGGCGTCGGGGCTGGTGGGGGCGGGCACGAGGCCCAGTCTCTCGCGTCGGGCGACCGCGCCCGCGATCAGGCCCGGCGCTGCTCGCCGCCGAGCCGCCGGCGACGTACGACGACCAGGCCTCCCGCGCCGGCCACGAGGACGCCGCCGAGGACGAGGATGCCGAGGCTGCCGTTCCAGCCGCCGGAGCCCTCCGCCTGCTCGCGGGCGATGGCGGTCGCGGTGGGGCCGGACGTCGGGCCGACCTCGAAGTGGATCTCGCCGGTGACCTCGTGCCCGTCGGAGGAGACCACCTCGTAGGCGATCACGTAGTCGCCGTCAGGTCCGGCCCAGAGGTTCTGCCGGACCTCCGCACCGTGCACGGAGGGCGCGCCGTTGGTCACGTCGCCCTCGGGTCCGGTCACGGTGACCTCGCGCACCTTGCGCACCGGGCCGCTGAGGGTGAGCACTGCCCGCGACGGCAGCTCCTCGACGATGCCGGAGTCGGCGGGGTCGGAGAGCACCAGGTCGTCGTGGGCGGCGGCCGGCGGCGCCGGCACCCACGCCGCGAGCGCGGTGAGCAGCGCGACCACCAGGGCCAGGACGGCCGGTCGGCGCGGTGCGTGGTCGAGGGGGCGGGTCAGGGGATCGAGGTGGCGCATGGCTGGGGCTCCGTCATCGGGGTGGGGGTGGCGAGCCGTCGGTCGACGCGGTCGAGGACCGCGGTCACGCCGGCAGCGAGGGGGTGGTGGTCGTCGGCGCCGGACGCGCGCAGGGCCCGGCGCAGCGACGCGGTGGCCCACCGGGCCAGGTCGTCGGGGACGCCCGCCGCGGCCAGGGCGGCAACGGCGGCATCGAGCTCGCGGCCGACCAGGCCGGCGACGTCCTCGCCGGTGTCGCGCCCGGCGAGCAGCGACACCGCGGTGGGTACGCCGTTGGCCGCATCCAGCCCGGTGGGCTTGCCCATCCGGTCCGGGTCCCCCAGCACGTCGAGCAGGTCGTCGAGGTGCTGGAAGGCCATGCCGAAGTGGAGCGCGAACCGGCCGAGGGCACGGACCTGCCCGGGCGGTGCGCCGGCGATCAGGGCGCCGGCCTCGGCGCTGGCCCGGAAGAGCTCTGCGGTCTTGAGCGAGACGTACTCCGCGTGCGCGGCGATCGAGGGGGCGGCGACGAGGTCCGGCTCGAGGAGCTGTCCGGTGGCCATGCAGGCGAGCGCCCGGGCCCACGTGGCTGCCACCCCGGCGTCCGCGGCGGCGGCGACCCCGCGGGCCAGCAGCAGGTCGCCGACGACGATCGCCTGCTCGGCGCCCACGGACGCGACGACGGAGGGCCGCCCGCGGCGCAGCGGTGAGCCGTCGATGATGTCGTCGTGCACCAGCGTCGCCAGGTGCAGCAGCTCGATCGCGG